>DATCMP010000495.1:0-4211 GCA_036563365.1 Thermomicrobiales bacterium | reverse complement strand
CCCCTTCGTTGTCGGGAGCGTATCACCGAGACGCGGGTCGAGCGTGGTCGCGGCGTCGAGCGCGCGGGCGAACGCCTTGAAGATCGCCTCGACCTCATGGTGCGTGTTGCGCCCGTAATGCAGCAGGATATGGATATTCATCCGGGCCTCCCGCGAGAGGCTATCGAAGAAATGCCAGAGGAGTTCGGTGTTAAGCCCACCGACCGCCGGGCCGGTGAAGGTGCCGTTCAGCACACAGAAGCTACGCCCGCCGATATCGACGGCGACCGTCGCCAGCGCCTCGTCCATCGGCACGACGGAGTGCGCTGTGCGCCTGATGCCGCGTCGCTCCCCGAGCGCCTGCCCGAGCGCCTGCCCCAGACAGATCCCGACATCCTCGACGGTGTGATGCTCGTCGATATAGGTGTCACCGCGCGCCTCCACGCGGAGATCGAAGAGGCCGTGCTTCGCGAAGAGGGTCAGGAAGTGGTCGAAGGCGCCGATGCCGGTTGATACTTCGGACTTTCCTTGCCCATCGACCACGATCGTCAGCGCAACCTGCGTCTCACCCGTTTGCCTGCTGACCGTGGCCTGTCGCGGCCCGTTTGCTGTCACCCGTTCTCTCCAAATCCTTGCATGTGGCGTTTATCGTGCGCGCAGTTGCGTTATCGTCTGCCCGACAGCGATCATCTCCGGGTCGGTCCGCACCTCGATCAGGGCGGGTGTGCCCAACGCCAGCGCCCGTTCGAGCGCGGGCGCGAATTCGCTATTGTCGCTGACCCGCTCGCCGTGCGCCCCGAGCGAGCGCGCGAACATCGCGAAGTCCACCGGGCCGAGCGCGGTGCCGCTGATCCGGCCGGGATAGGTCCGCTCCTGGTGCATCCGAATCGTGCCATACGAGCCGTTATTGAAGACGAGGGCGATGATCGGCAGCTTGTGACGCACCGCCGTCTCCAACTCTTGCCCGGTCATCAGGAAACCGCCGTCGCCCGCCACCGCCATAACCGGCGTACCCGGTCGGGCGAAGGCGGCACCGAGCGCCGCGGGCATGGCGTAGCCCATTGCGCCGCTCGTCGGGCCGAGATAGGCGCCGGGCAGGCCGAAGCGGTGATACCGCCCGAACCAGGTCCAGAAGTTCCCGGCGTCGCCGGTGACGATCGTCTCGGGTGGCAGGAGGCGGCGCAGATCGGCCATGACCCCGGTCGGATCGACCGGGCTGCCGGACGCGATCGTCCGAGGCGTGCTGACCTCCTCGTAGGTCTGCCTGTCGCGCACGGCGGCTTCCTGGCGTGCGGCGCGACCCGGGTCGGCCCGCTCGGCCAGCCCGGCGTTCAAGGCACGCAGCGCGTGGCGCGCGTTCGCCACGATCCCGACCTTGGCGGGGAAATTGACGCCGACGACATCGGGGTCGATGTCGATATGGACGATCTGGGTGGCGGGCGTCGGGACGGTATAGGTGGCGGTGGAGAACTCGCCGAAGCGGGTACCGATCGCTAGGAGCGCATCGGCCTCCCGTAACCGGGCCGCGACGGTTGGCGGTGCGCCGAGCCCCATCCCGCCGAGATAGAGGGGGTGGCGGTTCGGGAAGGCATGGTAACGCCGGTAGGCGGTGATCACCGGGATCCCCGTCGTCTCGGCGAAGGCGATCAGGTCATCGGTGGCGCTAGAGCGCAGCACGCCCCCACCGGCCATGATCAGCGGACGCTTGGCCGCGAGGAGGAGATCGAGCGCCGCCCGGACATCGTGCGCGCTCGGCGCGGGGCGCGGGGCTACGGCGGGCGAGCGGAAGTGTTCTTCGAGGAAATCCCACTCGGCGTCGAGGACATCGGTCGGGACCGATAGCAGCACCGGGCCGGGCCGCCCGCCGATCGCGCGCCGCGCCGCCTCGTGGATGTACTCGGGCAGGCGATCGGTGCTCGTGACTTCCGCGGTCCACTTGCAGATATGGGCATAGAACGGCGCGAGTTCGACTTCCTGGAATGCCTCGCGATGCCGGTAGGGCGTCTCGACCTGCCCGATGATCGCGATCAGGGGCGACGAGTCCTGATAGGCGGTGTGGAAGGCGATCGCCATGTTGGTCGAGCCGACGCCGCGCGTGGACATGCAGAGCGCCGGTTGCCCGGTCAGCTTGCCGATCGCCTCTGCGGCGAACGCCGCGCCCTCTTCGTGGCGGGTGGCGACCAACTCGATCTGGTCGTCGTCGTAGAGCGCATCGAGGATCGAGAGGAAACTCTCGCCCGGCACGGTGAACGCCTGTTGCACCCCCTCGCGTTTCAGTTGCGTCACTACCGCCCGTGCCCCGGACATCCGCACCATGCTTCCCTCACCCTCTTCCTAACCGATTTCCCACGTCGGTCATGCTACCATGCCCCGACCGATGGAGGGAAGTTGCGGCGCAGTGTCCAGCTGCATTTTGTGACGCCTTGATATATCGCACGATCATCGTGGCCGTTTCCTCGGGCGTCTGCGCGGCATTATCGATACGGCAGCCGAAGGCTGGCTGATGGCGACCGTCGTGGTATTGTTCGCGGATACGGCGGCGTTCGTACTCCGAGAGCCGACGTTCGCCCCGATCGGCGAGTGCGGTTTCAAGGGGTGGGCTGAGGATGAAGGTATGGATCGCCGTTGGTAGAGCGGCGAATGCGCGTACAAGGTATTCGTAGTCTTCCGGCCCCAGCGGATAGGTGAGGATCACCCCGATGCCGCTCCGGGCAAGGTTGCTGGCGATTGCGGCGGCGTTCTCCAGATTGATCGGGATCGCTTCTTCGAGCGGGAGGAAGTGGATGAGCTCGCGCAGTGTGTCTACTTCGAGATGCGTCATTGCGGGTAGTAGCGCCGCGAGCGCTTTCCCGACGGTGCTTTTCCCCGAATTGATTGGCCCGCTAAGCAGAATGATCATTGTCGTTCCTCGATAGCATATTTTCGACCGTGCGATATTTTACGGCCTTCTGCTGTGCGGGATGGGTACGGAAGTTGCGCCTGAAGAGCCGGTTTAGCCGTGGCCGATGAAATAGGGGAGGCGTGATGAGTGCGGATGGCGTCGCGGATTCTACAACCCGGCTGGTGGTGAGCATTTTTGCCGGGCCATACAACGCCGGACGGGCGCTGACCGCGCTACGCGAGGCGGGCGTCGAGGCGGATCAGGTTTCGGTGGTGGCGAAGAATACCGATACCCGCAGCGAGATCGTCGAACATACCGAGATGGGCGAAGCGCAGGATACCGGCGCGGATACGATCATGGGGGCGCTGACCGGCAGTGCGCTTGGTGGCGCGCTCGGGCTCGGCGCGCTCTTTATCCCCGGCGTCGGGCCGCTCGTGGCCGCTGGTGCGCTCG
This sequence comes from Thermomicrobiales bacterium, assembly GCA_036563365.1. Lineage (GTDB taxonomy): Bacteria > Chloroflexota > Chloroflexia > Thermomicrobiales > CADCWN01 > CADCWN01. Next base: position 898 of record DATCMP010000495.1, on the reverse strand, counting down.
CCACCACGTTTGGTGGCGCGGCGGTCGGCGCGATGGTCGGTGGCGAAGCAGGTGAGGCCGAGGAACGCGGCGTCACCGGCGTTGGCCTGGCCGAAACATTAATCGCCCACGGCCTACCCGACCCTGATGCCGCCGGGTACGAGTCCCACGTCCACAATAATTCCATCCTGATCGCCGCCCAGACGGCGACCGAGCAGGCCGCAATCACCGTACATCAGCTGCTCACCGCTGCTGGTGGCACCGACGTCCAAATTTACGGCACCGAACTGCGCCGGGAGCGAATTTAGGCGCGGTGGGCGGAGCGGGTGAGTGGGCGAGTGGTCCAGTGAGTTCGGGAGAAGGTCATAACCTACCCCTCTCGCCGTTCCCTTCTGGCCCACTGGCCCACTGGCCCGCTCCGCCCACTACCGTTACCCGCGCAGCAGCGTCAGCCCCGCGTCGATCACCACTTCGGTGCCGGTGACGTAGCGACTGGCGTCGGAGACGAGATAGAGGACGAGATCGGCGACCTCCGATGCATCGGCGACGCGTCCGCCGAGCGGCGGGAATTTCTCGGGCATCTTGACGTCGTAGGTCACCGCTTCGAGATTGCGCCGATAGGTACGCTCGTTGATATTCGTGCGGATCGATCCGGGAATGATCGTGTTGACGCGAATATCCCACCGCGCCAGCTCGGCCGCCGCCATCCGCGCGAACGTCGCTTGCCCCGCCTTCGAGGTCGAATAGGCGGAGTACCCCGGTGCCGAGAAGAGGCGCGTGCCGTTGACCGAGGCGGTGATCACGATCGCGCCGCCGCCCGCCGCGCGCAGGTGCGGGATGCTGTGCTTCGTGATCAGGAAGGTGCCGGTCAGGTTGGTGTCGATCGTCGCGTGCCACTCGGCCAGGGTCATCTCCTCGA
>DATCMP010000450.1:0-20018 GCA_036563365.1 Thermomicrobiales bacterium | reverse complement strand
GGGATGATCGCCCGCTTATCGAAGATCCCGTTCCAGCCGCCGGTCGGCAAGAGGTGCAAGGTGGTGGCGAGGAGGAGGATCAGCAACGAGGCGACGACATAGGACGGGGTGGAAATGCCCAGGATTGCCCCGAACGTGGCGAAATAATCGAGCGGGGTATTCTGTTTCACCGCGCTGACCGTCCCGGCCAGGACGCCAACGACCCCCGCGATGATGATCGCGACGACACCGAGCTTGATCGAGACCGGGAAAAAGTCTTTGATGATGTCGCTGACATCGCGGTTGCGCTGCGCGAACGATGGTCCGAAGTCGCCGCGAAAGACGTTGACGAGATAATCGGTGTATTGCCGCCAGAGGGGCTTATCGAGCCCATACGCTTTATCGAGCGCCGCTTTGGCCTCGGGGGGGAGCGGTTTGTCACTGTCCCACGGGCCACCGGGAGTGGTATGGATGAGGAAGAAGGTGATCGTATAGACCGCCAGGAGCGTCGGGATCAACCCGAGCAAGCGGCGCATCGTATATTGACCCATTGCCCCTCCGTCATCATGCCACCGGCGCTGATTGCTCAACGCGCAATAACAAAAAACCGCCCAGAAACGGGCTGTTTGCACAACATTGATTCGGCCTGCACGATTGTGCTACTGCGAATATCAAGCTTAGATGATTGTGCCGTATTTGTCTACCGTGCAAATCGCACGACTACGCTCACCAACTTGTCCGTTGGTCTTTCACCCGCACACCGCGTAATGAATGGAGTATTGGTGCCAATCGTTTCATCTTCGTGGGATGGCGACATGATTAAATCGATTTCCGCTCACCCGATCGGGACATAGAGGACGACCGGCTCTCACCTCACGACATCGCCCCGCGCCCTGCCAGGATCTGCACCACGCGATCGAGGATCGCGTCGGCGACCTCGCGCTTCGGCAAGGTCGGCAATTCCTCGACGCTGCCGCCACGCCCGAGGAGGATGACACGATTCGTGTCGCTGCCGAAGCCACTCCCGGTGCCGGTGATGTCATTGGCGACGATCAGATCGAGGTTCTTTTTGGTCAGCTTCTGCATGGCGTTGGCGAGCAAGTCTTCGCTCTCGGCGGCAAAGCCGACACGCACGAAGTTGCCGGGTGTCTCCGCCAGGATGTCGGGGTTGGCGACCAGTTCAATCGTCAGGCCGCTGGCTGCCGCACCGCGCTTCTTGATCTTCTGTTCGGCGGGATGCGCGACGCGATAATCGGAGACGGCGGCGGCCATGATCAGCGTGTCGGCGTCGGCGGTCGCCGCGCGTACCGCCTCATGCATCTCGATCACCGTGCCGACCCGCACCATCGTCACGCCGATCGGCACCGCGAGCGCGTCGGTCGTGGGGGTGGCGATCAGCGTGACCGCCGCGCCGCGGTCGCGCGCCGCCTCGGCGAGCGCGTAACCCATCTTGCCGGACGAGCGATTGGTGATGATTCGCACCGGGTCGATCGGCTCCTGCGTCCCACCCGCCGAGATGACGATTCGTCGCCCGGCCAGATCGCCGCCCTGAGCGAGTGTCACCCGCAACACCCCCAGGATCGTCTCGGGATCGGCCAGCCGCCCGCGTCCGGTGAGGCCGGAGGCGAGTCGCCCCGCCTCCGGCTCGACGAAGGTGACGCCACGGGCGCGGAGGCGAGCGATATGCTCCTGCGTCGTCGCCGCGCCGTACATATCGCCCTCCATCGCCGGGGCGATCACGATCGGGCCGCGGGTGTCGAGGACGGTCGTTTGCAGGGCATCCTCGGCGAAGCCGAGCGAGAGCTTCGCGAGGAGGTTGGCGGTCGCCGGGGCGATCAGGATCGCAGCGGCGCGCTTCGCCAGCCCGACATGCTCGATCGCCATCTCGGAATTGGTATCCCAGAGGTCGTCCACGACCGGGCGGTGGGTGATCGACTTGAAGCAGAGCGGCGTCACGAACTTCGTCGCGCTCTTCGTCATCACCACATCGACCAGCGCACCCGCTTTAACAAGCCGACTCGCCAGATCGACCGCCTTGTAGCAGGCGATCGAGCCGCTGACACCTAACACGATCGAGCGGTTGTGTAACGGATCCATCAGGCCCCTCCGGGTAATGACGAATGACGAGTGACGAATGACGAATAGGTACGACGGGATATAAACAGTGCCGAATGATCCCCGTGGTCTTATTCGTCATTCGTCACTCGTCATTCAATTCATAAATCAGGCGCAGTCCCGTCAGCGTTAGCTGGCTGTCGATCGTGTCGATGCTGCTGGTCTGCGGGGCGATCCGCTCGGCGAGCCCACCGGTAGCGATTACCTTTGCCGCGCCGCCGAGTTCCGTTTGGATACGGGCGATCAGCCCCTCAATCAGGCCGACATAGCCGAGCACGATCCCCGATTGCAGCGCGGCGACGGTGTTCCGTCCGATCGCTCGCTCCGGCGCGGTCAGCCCGACATTGAAGAGACGTGCCCCGCGCCGGAAGATCGCGTCGGCCGCGACCTCGATACCGGGCGCGATCGCCCCGCCGATATAGTCGCCCTCCGCCGAGACGACATCGAAATTAGTGGCAGTGCCGAAATCGACCACGATCGCCGGGCTGCCATAACCCTCGCGCGCGGCGATGGCGTTGCAGATCCGGTCGGCCCCCGCCTCGCTCGGGTTGTCGATATTGACGCGGATGCCGGTGTGCATCGTGCCATTGACGACCAGCGCCTCACAGCCGCTGTAGCGCCGCGCGATCTCGCTGAACGTCTCCTGCAAACGCGGGACGCCGCTGCCGATCACCACGCCGTCGATCGTCGTCAGATCGAGCCCCTGGCGTGGTAAGAGGGTGAGCAGGCTGGCGGCATATTCGTCGGCGGTTCGTTGCGAGTCGGTCGCCAGCCGCCAGGTGCCGACCAGCTCCGCGCCCCGGAAGACACCGAACGCGACGTTCGTGTTCCCGATATCGAGCGCCAGCAGGGTCTTCGCCAATCCGTTCGGCCCCTGATCCATCGTCTGCATTCCCCCCTCCCACGCCACTATCACCCTGGCGCACTATAGCATAGCGATTTCGCGACGCAGTACAGGGTGTAGGGGGGCATCAGCGTTCTTCAAGGGCGAATCGCAGGGCGTCGAGGCCGACTTCTTTGATGACGTGATCCCCTACGGTGACGCCGTACTCGGTGAGGATCGCGCCGTAATGGATCGCGCGGAAACGAGCGCGTCGCCAGAGCGCCGGATCGGCGTCGCCATAGACCGCGGTGAAGGTGTGCCGCGCCGGGGCTGGCAGGAAGCTGTAGGCGATCGAGAGATCGAGCGCCGGATCGCCGAGGTGCGTATCGCCCCAATCGATCACGCCGGTGAGGTGGTTAGCCTCATCGAGCAGGAGGTGTCGCGCGTAGAGGTCGCCATGCACCCAGCACGTTGCCGGGGCCGGTGGGGTGGTGGCGAGGTCATCGACTTGCGCGACGAGCGTGGCGACCGCCGCCGGGTCCAAGGCGGCGGCATTGGCCGCGAGGCGGTCACGGAGCGGCGGGGCGCGACGCACCATGTCGGCGCGGGTGATCTCGTCGCCCGGTGCCCAGCGCCGCGTCTCGGCATCGACCGGGATACGATGCAACGCAGCCAGGAACCTGGCGAGCGCGGGCGCGAGATCGGCGCGTTCCGACGGGCTCGGCGGCCGTTGGTCGGCGGTGCGCCCGGGCAGGATCCGGTATCCGGCGAAGGCGAACGGGTAGGCGTTCGTTGGCACACCGACATAGCTGAGGTTGGGGATAGGGAGCGGCAGATGCGGCGCGAGGCGCGGCAGGATTTCCGCCTCGCGCAACAGCGACGCGGCCATCGCCTGCCGCAGAGGGAAGCGGAAGACGAGGGCATCGTTGATCAGAAAGGCGGCGTTGTCCCAGCCCGTGCCGAGCGGCTTCAGGCGCACCGGTGCAAGCGCGGGGAATTGCTGCCCGATCAGCGCCGCGGCGTCCGCCCCGGTGAGGTGGATATCCGACGCCCATTCTTGTGACACGTCACCTCCTGCCCGTGACCATGCGAGAAACGGATCGCGCCACGCCGCGTTCTAACGGCTAGGGTGTTGCGTGATCGGCCTTTGCCGCGCGATGCCGCCGCTCGTGTTCGACCAACCAACGTTTTGTGGCGAGCCCCGAGCGGTGGCCGTGCAAGGCACCATCCGCGCCGATCAGGCGATGACAGGGGATGATCGGGGCCAGCGGGTTCGCGGCATTGGCCGCCCCGACCGCCCGCGCCGCGCCCGGGCGGCCGATCTCCGCGGCGAGAGCGCCGTAGGTGCGCGTCTCGCCATAGGGGATCGCCAGCGATCCCCGCCAGACCGCTTGCTGAAACGGCGTGCCGTGCAGATCGTACGTCAACGCAAACGTTTGCCGGGTTCCGGCGAAATAGGCGGCGAGTTGTGCCGCCGCTTCGCCCAGGAGTGCATAATCCTCGACGAGGGTGACCGGCCCCAATAATCGTTCGGCGAGGGTCACCGCCGCCGCATACGGCTCGTTCGGCAGCGCGATGGTGAGCAGGCCGCGCGCGGTGCCGAAGAGATGGGTCGTACCGAGCGGGGTCGGCACTGCGGCGTGTGCGAGCGGCGTGGCCGGGCGCGGTCGTTTCGTTGACATCGTTCACTCTTCCCGGTCATACTCAATACTATGAAACGATTGTATCTCACTGGTTTTGCCGCAACGATGGCGAGTGATCCATATCCGTGTGATGGTGGCCGAACGGCTCGCTCGGTCGATAGCGCTCGGCATGAGTGCGCGTGGCGTGACCAGCCGATGGGCGCGTGCGGCGAGAGACGATGATGAGCCAGGGCACGAACGATCATTCGCAACCGACCGTTGCCCCGCTGAACGTCGGCTCGCCGCGGGCGGATGGGCCGCCCGCGCTCGTGCGGTGGACCGGTCCCGAAGGTCGAACGCAGGAGCGGACGATCGATCGTTCGCTTTCGATCGGGCGGCACGCCAGCAATCTCCTGGCTCTCCCCGATCCCGAGCGACAAATCTCTCGTCGCCACGCCCTGATCGCCCTCGCCGACACCGGCGACTATACCCTGACCGATCTCGGCAGCGCCAACGGGACGCTGCTCAATAACCGCCCGATTGTGCCGCAAGAGCCGATGGCGCTGCACGATGGTGACCTGATTGCGATTGGCCCGACGATCCTGACTTTCGTCTGGCCGCCGCCGAACAATGAACTTTTCACTACTGGCTTGACCTTCGAGGCGACCAACACGTTGAATCTGCCGCGCCCGATCGTCGGCTGGCTCGAATTGCCGGACGGCAAGCGCCGACTCCTCGACGCCGAGACACGGATCGGGCGCGCGGCGAAGAATAACATCACCCTGGAAGATGATTCGCAGGTCTCGCGGCACCACGCCACGATCCGCCACCTCGATACCGCGTTCATCCTCTCCGATCTCGGCTCCGCCAACGGGGTGCGGGTGAACGGCGAACCGGTACTGACGCCGCGCGAATTGCGCGATAACGACCTGATCGAGATCGGGAACACCACGCTGCGCTTCATCCTCGCGCCGCTCAGCGAGACGCCGGGCGAGACCGGGTTTGTCTCTCAGGTGGGGTTCGACCTCAGCGGCGGCTCGCGCACCAATCTGTTCGACCTGCTCGGCGGCGATGGCGTCGCCCCGCGCGGTAACCTGCGCGAGGTCACCACGTTGTTCGCGGATATGCGTGGCTCCACGGCCCTCTCCGAGCGCCTGAACAATCCCGAGCAGACCACGCTCATCATCAATAAGATCTTCGACGCGCTGACCGCCGAGATCGTCCGTTATGACGGCTGGGTCGTGAAATTCGCCGGCGACAACATCATGGCGATCTTCGGCGCGCCGCGCGCCCATGAGGATGATCCCGAACGTTGCGTGAAAGCGGCGCTGGCGATGTTACAGTCGCTCGACACGATCAATCGGCAATTGCGGCGGCAACTGGGCCTGATCATCGAGATGCGCGTCGGGATCGCCAGCGGCCAGGTCGTCTACGGTGAGGTCGGCGGCGGCGATTTCCGTCGCCTCGATGTGATGGGTCCCTCGGTGAACCTGGCGTCGCGATTGGAACATTCCTCGCGCGTCGGTCATATCACCGTCAGTGAGGCGGTGTACACCCGCGCCAGGCGCTCCTTCGTCTTCACGCCGCTCCCGCCGCAGGAATTGAAGGGGATTCGCGGGCTGATCCAGGCCTACGAGGTTGTGCGCGAGCGTGGCTCGACCGAGGTGATCGCCGAGTCGGTGGCTACCGACTATCTAATCGGGCGCGAGCGGGAAATGGCGCAACTCCGCGCGCTGCTCGATGAGGTGCGCGGTGGGCAGGGCCGCCTGTTGGCGATCGTCGGCGATGCCGGTATCGGTAAGTCGCAACTGCTGGCGGCATTCCGACGCGCGGAGTCGGTCCCGGAAGGGATGCCGGCCCCCAGCGGCACCGTTACAGGGATGGCCGACCACGATTGGATTATCGTCCGGGCGATCTCTTATGAGTCGGCGGCCTCGTACACCCTGCTCGGTAACGTCATCCGCGCGCTCCTGGGCCTCGATGGTCACGAATCGCTCGATCGCGATACCCTCGCGGTGGCGATCGGGTCGGCCTTGCCGACGGTCGATGCGCCGACGCGCGCCGAATATCTGGCTCTCGTCGGTCAACTCCTCGGGGTGCGGGTCAGCACAACGGTGATCGCCGGGGCCGACGCCCGGGTGCGGCGTCGGCTGCTGATGTCGCTGGTCCGCGCCCTGGTGCGGCAGCGCGCCTTCGCCGAGGGGCGCAACCAGCCGCGCCCGCTGGTGATCGCATTGGAAGAGATGCAGTGGGCCGACCCAGCGAGCACCGACGCGCTCGATGAATTGGTCGAGGCGATCGCGTCGGTGCCATTACTCCTCCTCCTCACCTATCGCCCGGAGTGGACCCACCCCTGGGCCGGACGCCCGTTCTATCGACAGCTCAATCTCGCCGAGTTGACGCCGGAGCAGAGTCTTCTCTTCCTACGGAGCCTGCTCGGTGGGGCGCAACTCGACGATAGAGTCGCCGAGCGGATCATCGCGCAGTGCGGCAACAACCCTTTGCTGCTCGAAGAAACGGTCAAGGCGTTGCAATCGCGCGATATCCTGATCCCCCAAGGGGGGCGGTGGACCCTCACGGCCGATCTCTCGGCGATGAATATGCCTTCCACCCTCGTCGGCCTGATGATGGCGCGGCTCGATCGGCTCAGCGACGAGGATCGGCGTGTCGTGCAGCGGGCGGCGGTGATCGGTCGGTCGTTCACCTATCGCCTGTTGGCGATGGTCACCGGGCTCGATGATGCGCTTGACGAGAGCCTGGAGCGGCTGCGAGATGCCGAGTTGATCGTCGAAGACTCCCTCGCCACCGAGCCCGAATATCGCTTCAAGCAGGCGATCGTCCAGGAGATCGCCTACAACAACGTCCTCGAACGTGAGCGCCGCGAGTTACACGGGCAGGTCGCGGCCGCGCTCGAAGAGATCAGCGTCGAGCGCGCCGATGAGCAATTGGAGATGCTGGCCTACCACTACAATCGCAGCACGAATCGGCGCAAGGCGATCGAATATCTGCTCATCTCCGGCGAACACGCGCGCCGCCTGTTCGCGAACAGCACGGCGCTGGTCCAGTTCGAAGAGGCGCTGGCGAAATTACGCGGACTGACGCCGCAGGAACTGGCCGACGAGCCGACCTTGCCGTTACGGATCCACGAGGCGCTCGGCGATCTCTATCTGGTGGAGGCCGATTTCGCGCGGGCGCAGGAGCGTTATGAGGCCGGCCTCGCGACGGTCGGCACGCCGCTGATCGACCGTGCGCGGCTGTGGCAGAAGCTCGGTCGACTCTGGGAGCATCGCGGCGAGGGGCGGCGGGCGCTCGGTTCATTCGAGCGCGGCTTGGCCCTCCTCAGCGGTGCCGCCCCGCAGGAGCTGATCCACTTACAGGCGTCGGCGGCGCGGGCCTACGCGATGCTCGGCGAATACGAGCATGTGACGGAGATGGCGGCGGCGGTGCTCGCGGTGAAACTGCCTGCGGGGTCCGCGCCGGGCGGTATCTCGCCGCGCCGGGCCTACGCCGATGCGCGTCATGCCCTCGGCCTCGCCGCCTATGCGCGCGGCGCGATCGATGAGTCGATCGACCAGCACCTCCGCGCCCTGATCTTGTGCCAGGACCTCGGCGATGCCGCCGGGATGCAGGAGAGTTACCACGAACTCGGCGCGCTCTACTGGTCGCGCGGGCAGATCGAACTCGCCTTCGAGCATTTGGTTGGTGTGACGACGATGCTGCGGCTCGGCGTCGGCGATACCGACGCCGAGCAATTCGCGCAGCGGCGGCAATCGCGCGATCTCGTCATGAATACGCCGTTGCCCGCGATGGGCGATGCCAGCGGCGAACTGGCCCCGATCGAACGTTACTACCGCAGCGGCCTCGCCACGGCCCAGCAACTCGGCGATCGGTGGGGGATGGCGCAGATCGGCTATCGGATCGGCCTGCTGCTCTTCCGCCAGGGGGAGTATGACCGCGCGACCGATTATCTCCGCAAGGCGTTGAACGAGGCGGAGCGGATTGGCGCTCGCGAGGTCACCGCCGCGACCAGCATCGCGCTCGGCACGATCTTGGTCGGACGAGGCGATCAGCAGGGACTCCAATATCTGGAGCGCGGTGTGGCGATCGCCGAGGCGATCGAGAGCGCGCTGACCCTCACCGAGGGGCGGCTGCGGCTGGCCGACGCCCGCCGCCAACTCGGCGACGATGCGGGCGCGGGGCGTGAGGAACAGATCGGATTCTTGCTGGCGACGCGACTCGGTCACCAATTCGCGCTCGGCCTGACGCACCGGATCATGGGTCGTATCGCGGCGGGGCGACAGAACTGGCCGATGGCCGATCGGCATTTCCGCCTGGCGCACGAGTTGTACACGGTCGTTGATGCCCAATACGAGCTCGGTCGTACCCTGGCCGACTTCGCCGCGATGTGGCACAGCTGGTCGGCCGCCGGTAACGGCGCGGTGCCGGAGGGCGCGACGGTGATGCTCCAGCAGGCGGCGCAGATCTTCGCGCGCCTCGACATGCAGACGGACCTGCGCGCCGCGCGGGAGCTGCTGGCGCGCGGGTAGATACAGTTCACCGCAGAGGCACGGAGGCACGGAGCGGGGGAACGGTTTTAACGCAGAGGCGGTGGGACGGGAGATAACGGGTCAGGTAGGGGCGGGGCACCGACCCGCCCGGTTGCCAACGGCAATAGGTCGGTCATCACCACCCGTGCTAGAGCCAGATGGTCAGGTGGTGCCGCCTGTCACCGGGCGGGTCGGTGCCCCGACCCTACCTGACACGCTCCCCTTTGCCATCCTCAGGCGTTGGGCAGACGAAGAGCGGCCCCACCGATACCGGTGGGGCCGCTCTTTTACTCTGCTTGGCTGTTGTAATCGCTGAGCCTACTCGCGCCGCCGACCGCCCATGCCGGTGACGAGCATCACGTAGTAGAGGAGTTGCAGGGCCGAGGCCGCGAAGCCCGCGACGTAGGTCAGCGCGGCGGCGTTGAGCATCGCCTGCACATCGCCGTACTCATCGCGCGTGATCAGCCCCGACTCGGCCAGCAGTTGCCGCGCCCGTGCGCTGGCGTTGTACTCGACCGGCAGCGTGACCAACGCGAAGGCGGTCGCCCCGGCGAAGAGGATCACGCCGATCCAGGCCAGGCCGGTGAGCTGCGTCCAGAGACCGCCCATCACAATCCAGGGTGCGATCCCCGAGCCGAGGTTGGCGATCGGCACGAGGCCAGAGCGCAGGGACATCGGCGCGTAGCTGACGTGCTGCTGCACCGCGTGTCCGGCCTCGTGCGCAGCGACTCCGATCGCCGCGATCGAGCGACCGCTGTAGATCGGCTCGGACAAGCGCAACACCTTCGCGCGCGGATCGAAGTGATCGGTTAACTCGCCGGCGATCGGCTCGATCCCGACGTCATAGACGCCCGCCGCGCGCATGACCGCTTCCGCCGCCTGTGCGCCGGTGAGCCCACGACTGTTGGCGATCTGCCGGTATTTGGCGAAGGTGCTGCGTAAGCGCCACTGGGCCAGCCCCATCAACACCAAACCAGGGATGAGTACGAAGAGAAAATATCGACCATCGAAGAACATGCGCCACACTCCTGCCTGGCGTATCCACCATTAACCGACGCAACGATGCGCCGGGCGCTGCACGCGGCTCTGCGAGAGAACCACATGCATAGTTACGTAACCCATTACCGTTCGGTTGCGTTACCGCGTCGCGCGTTGCGGCTATTATTGTAAACGCCACAATGCTGCTGGCATTCCCCCTGCGGCACGCGCCCCTGCGTAGCGACGATCCTGCATAGCGGCTATCATAGCAAGGTGCGAGCCAGGGCTGGCCGCGCCACGCGAAGAGGGAGTGATGACGAGCGGGAGCGCCGATGGCGCGCAGCGGTTGCGTGTCGCCGAGAGTCTAGCGCCGATCGATGCGGCGATGCGGGCCGCAGTCGATGGGATCGCGATCTCCGGGGCGGGCGAGGGCGATCTACGCAACTTCTATGGGATGCTGCGCTATCACCTCGGCTGGGTCGATGGCAATTTTGCCCCCGCGCAGATGCCGACCGGGAAGCGGCTTCGTCCGCTGCTCCTCTTGCGCTGTGTGGAAGCCTGCGGCGGCGATCCGGCCCTGGCCGCACCAGCCGCCGCCGCCGTCGAACTGCTCCACAACTTCACACTCGTCCATGACGATGTACAGGACGAGAGCGCGCATCGTCATCACCGCGAGACGATCTGGCACCGCTGGGGTACGGCAGCGGCGATCAACGTTGGCGACGCCCTCTATGCGGTCGCGCACGATGCGCTTTACGCGCTGGCCGAACCGCCCGCCAACCTCCCCGCCGCGCGCGTCCTCTCGCTGGCGCGCGACTTCGATCGGATGTCGCTGCGGATCGTCGAGGGGCAACACCTCGATCTCAGTCACGAGGGCCATTGGGATGGCGGCGAGGCGCGTTATCTGGAGATGATCGCCGGGAAGACGGCGGCGATCATGGCGTTCGCCGCACGGGCCGGGGCGACGATCGCCGGGGCCGACGACGCGACGATCGCCACTTGTCACGAGTTCGGCCTGACCCTCGGCCTCGCCTTCCAGATTCACGACGACAGCCTCGGCATCTGGGGCGCTCAAGACGTCACCGGGAAGCCGGTCGCCGACGATATCCGTCGCCGCAAGCAGAGCCTGCCGATCGTGGCGCTCGATGAGCGGGCCGATGAGGCCACCCGCGCGGAGTTACGCCGTCTCTACGCCGGTGCGGCACCGCTGGACGATGCGGCGGTCGCGGCGATCATGGGACTGCTCGATCGGTACGAGATCATCGACTATTGTACGAGTCGCGCCGACGAATACCACGCTCGGACGCGCGTCGCGCTCGATCGGCTCGCGGCGCGGGGCGCGGCGATCGGCGGTCTGCGCGACTTCCTGGCCTTACTGGAAGCACGCGCGCATTAGCGTTGTCTTACTGAAACGTTGCCGTACTGATTCAGAAGCACGCGCGCATGAGTGACGCATCGCTGGGAGGAGGAGCCGATGGCCGAAGGGTATACCGTGGCGGCGTTCATCGCCGATGTGAAGCAGATTGTGCCGCAGAACGGGGACGATCCGGGACCGGCAGGGCGGGTCGCGATCGGCGAGTTGCTGCGAAAGCTGGCCCGCGACCCCGAGATCCTGGCGCGCACCGGGCAAGCGACGGCCCGCCAGGGGACGCACGGGATGGATATTCGCGGCGGCGAGTTGCATAAGGAGCCGAACGGCACCCTGGCGCTGATGCTGGCCCGCTTCCCGCACGAGGCCGAGACGCCGATCCACAACCACCATTCCTGGGGCGTGGTCGTCGTCGTCTCCGGTCGGGATCGCTACCTCGCCTGGCAGCGCCATGACGACGGCACGCGGGAAGGGTATGCTGAGGTGTCGTTGGAATACGAGCGCCTGCTCGATCCGGGTGATATGGTCCACTTCGCCGATACCCCCGGTGACATCCATAGCCAGCAGGGGGCCGACGGTGCGCCGGTTTGGGAACTCGTCTTTTTCGGCCATGACCCGAATGTGAAGCCGCGTCTCTACTTCGATCCGCACGCGAAGACCGTGACGTCGGCACCGGGTTTACGCTAATCCGTCGCAGAAAAGTCGCTATCGCGGCAGGGTGACGTGCGGTGCGATGACGAGCGAAGGGGCGACTACACAACCGGTAGTCGCCCCTTCTGCGCTTGTCGTTTTTTACTCGCTGCGCCGACCGTTTACTGACGGCCCTTGCGCTGTGACTTGTCCTCGATCTCGAAGACCTGGTTGCCGTTGTAGTAGCCGCAGCTCGGGCACACCTGGTGGCACACCTTCTTCTCGCGGCAGCGCGGGCAGGTCATCAACTGCGGCAACTTCACCGCGTGGTGCATCCGCCGGGTCCCTTGCTTGGCCTGAGTGGATCGTTGTTTCGGTAACGCGCCCATAGTCTGCTGGCCTCCCTTTCATCGCGTGCGATCGGCTTACACAGCCCTCGCGGTTATGTCCCTAGCTCAATCGTTCGCGATCGCTCGTCGCTGGCGACCGCGTCCTTGCCCTGTATCGTTCCCCGCTGCCTCCTCGGCGTCAGCGAGCAGCTTGGCGAGGACTGCCAGTCGCGCATCGCCTTCGCTTTGAGTCTCCTGCAACTCCGGGAGACCGGAGCAATCCTCGCGACAGAGCGGTGCCATCGGCAACCACAGCACCAGGGCCTGACGGAGCGACTCGCGCACATCGAGCAGATGCTGCCCATTGATGGTGAAGTATTCGGCCTCTTCCTCGGTCTCCTCGTCGGGCGCGAGGGCCGCCCCGGTGAGGACATCGACCGACGGCCGATACTCGTCGGCGAAGTCTGCGCGTACCGTCTCCGTGAACTCCTCCAGGCAGCGGATGCACTGCAACGTCACCCGCGCGATGAGTTGCCCGCTGGCGAGAATACCCGTTGGGATCCGCGTCAGCTTGACTTCCGCCTCGAGACCGTGCGCGACGAGTTCGTCGTCGAGCGGTAGCTGATCCAGCACGATCCGGGTCTGCCGCGTCGCACCAACACCTTCCTGAAGGAATTGGGCGACATGGATACTCGTGTCGTCCTGTACTCGTAAGGTCTTCTCGATCATCTTAATGTCCCTGGGCTACCGGCATGATCGCGGACGGTGCTACTGTGCGGAGGTCCCTCGACTCGCAGACGAACCAACGACCCAGCGAAACTGGGCCGTTACACAGACTGCTGATTATAGTTGCAGACCGGAAGGAGCGTCAAGGATTCGCGCGAATCACGGGTGGGTTGTATTGTCGGTGCCCTCTATCCACCCGCTGTGCGCCGCCCGAGGTGACCTCCCAAGGTGGTTACTCAGCGCGAAAATTGGTTGCCGCTCAACTCCTGCAAGCCGTTGCGTACCTGGTGGAGTTGCAACTGGAGTTGCTGCTCCAGGTTGCTAAGGACATCGACCGCGTACTGCTCGATCTCCTGGTGGGTCTGCTGGGCATCACGCTGAGCGTCGCTTAGGACTTGTTCGCCGCGCTCCTTGGCGAGGTAGAGCACCCCTTCCTGATTGATCATGTACTCGGCGCGCTCGCGGGCCATCGTGACGATCTTCTCGGCCTCCGCTTGCGACGACTTGATGATCTGATCGCGATCTTGCAGCACCTTGCGCGCCTGCTTGATCTCTTGTGGAACCGCCTCGCGCAACTTCTCAACGATCGCCAAAATATCTTCCTCTTCCAGCATCACGCGCGAACTGAGCGGAACACGGCGACTCGAGTTGACCAGCGCCTCCAATTGGTCGACGAGGTACATAATATCCATCGATCCGCCTCCACTCTGCTGCGCCGGCTGGTACACGTTGTGAGCGATTGCTGCCATCTACTTCACCCGCGGTTTTCTCGACGTTGGCGTAGGGCGAGTCCGACCTCAGCGGGCACCATTGCGCTGACATCGCCGCCGGCCAACGCGACTTCTTTAATCAAGCTGGAGCTATAAAAGACATACTGCGGGCTTGTCATAAGGAATACCGATTCGATGTCGGGTACCAGGGCGCGGTTCATATGCGCCTGCTGCAACTCGAACTCGAAGTCGGCCACGGTACGTACCCCTTTGACGAGGGCATTGGCCCCCATCCGGTGGGCATAACCGACCGTTAATTCCCGATACCCTTCGACAACGAGATTGGGGATATCGCCGAGGGCACTCTTCGCCAGTTCGACACGTTCAGCACCGGTGAATACCGGCTTCTTGCTGCCGGTGCCGGTGAACACGGCGAAGATCAGGCGATCGAACAGGCGCGCCGCCCGCTGGGCCACATCGCGATGGCCCAGATGCAGCGGGTCGAACGTCCCGGCATAGACCGCGATGCTCAGCTTGCGCTCGGTATCCGCTTGCGCGTCTCCGGCCTCGACCATACTTCCTCATCCCTGCGCCAGCGGCCCCACCACAAGCACCATCTGTGCCCTTGGCTTTCCTCATCGCCGGGCGATCGACGGCTATGGCGAATGTCTGCGAAAACGACGTGGCACGACCGTTCCCCTCGACACGTCGTGCCAGTATCGCTGTAGGATACAAGGCAGGCGGCGGAAACGCAATCCCCAGGGGTGGGCGAAACAGGGGTCAGCACGAGGGTGCAGGGCAGTTGTTGTGCCCTTTCTGGGCATTCGCCCGCCCGCCAGCGCCGGCAGAGCCTTACCCATCAATGCTGTCCGTTGCAACGCGCCGCACACCCAGGCGGCGAGCGTCGACCAGCCCGCTGCGTCGGCCTTTTTCTCTTGACCTGAACCGCCATTTCGCGCATCGGTGGATAGTCCCGGTGTGTTATGATTGATCCTGTCAGCGCTATGGGCAGACGATAGGAAAAGGGCTAGGGACAGTCGCTCAACGCACATCCTCTTTTTCACGGTACGCCGCCGCTTTGGGGGCGTCGCGGTGCATGGGCACTCTCCCTTCCCCGGCAGGTTAGGAGACGAAAGGACACCATGGGGAGCGGTAAGAACGACTTTGTCATCCGCATCGGCGGCGAGGCCGGTGAAGGGGTGCAAAGCACCGGTGACCTGGCGGTACAGGTCGCAGCACGCGCCGGGTACTATGTCCTCACCAGCCGCGTACCACCGGCAGAGATCAAGGGTGGCCTGTTCGAGTATCAGATCCGGCTCGCGAATGTGCCGCTGCATTCGCAGGGCGACGAACTCGACATCCTCCTCGCGTTTAACGAAGAAGCGTACGAGAGCGGCATCAAGGTCCTCAAGCCGGACGGCCTGCTGATCTACGACTCCGCCGAGTTCACCCCGCCCGAGGGCGACGCCTTCCGTCGCGTCGCGCTGCCGCTCACCGATATCGCGAAGACCCAACTCAAGTTCGCCCTCGGCAAGAACGTCGTCGCGGTCGGCGCGGTCGGCGCGCTCTTCGGCTTGCCGATCGAGCACGGCCAGCGCCTCTTGCAGGAGCGCTTCGGGCGCAAGGGCGAAGAGATCGTCAACAAGAACGTCGCCGCGTTACAGGCCGGGATCGACTACGTCAAGGAAAATATCCCCGGCTACGAGCAGTACCAGCTCGCCAGCGCCGGTGACGCGCGTCACGATACGATCGTGATCACCGGGTCGCAGGCGGTCGGGCTCGGCACGCTCGCCTCGGGCTGCCGCCATATCTTCGGCTACCCGATCACCCCGGCCTCCGACGTGCTGGAATTCCTGGCCGCCGAGTTGCCGAAAGTCGGCGGGATCGTTATCCAGGCCGAAGACGAGCTGGCGGCGATGGGGATGGTCGTCGGGGCCGGGTACTCCGGCGTCAAGTCGATGACCCCCACCTCCGGCCCCGGTGTCAGCCTGATGACCGAACTCCTCGGCCTCGCCCTGATGGCCGAGATCCCGCTGGTATTGGTCGATGTGCAGCGTGCCGGTCCTTCGACCGGGATGCCGACGCGCCATGAGCAGGGCGACCTCTACATCTCCGTCTTCGGCGGGCATGGTGAGGTGCCGCGGATCGTCCTCGCCTGCACCTCTGTGGAAGATTCGTTCTACCAGACGATCAATGCGTTCAACCTGGCCGAGAAGTACCAGATGCCGGTGATCTTCCTCTCGGATACCTCGCTCGGTACCCGGTCCGAGGCGATCCCGCGCCCGGATCTGTCGCAACTGGAGATCGTCAACCGCCAGACCCTGGCGACGATGCAGGGCGCGAACGGCAACGGCAACGGCAATGGGCAGAGCGACTTCTACAACTTCCAGGAAGAGGGTGGGCGCTTCAAGCGCTACAACCTGGGCACCGACAACGGTGTCAGCCCGATGGCGATCCCCGGTGAAGCCGGTGGCGAGTATGTGGCGACCGGGCTGGAGCACAACGAATACGGTCGGGTGCGCTACGACACGAATACGCACAAGACGATGACCGAGAAGCGTTTCCGTAAGCTGAAGGCCGCCGTCGAGGATGCGCCGCCCGCGTATCGATATGGTGACTCCGAGGCGGAAGTCGGGATCATCACCTGGGGCTCGACGGCGGGAACCTGCACCGAGGCGGTCGATCGGCTGCGCGAGCAGGGGATCGCGGTCGATCTGATCGCGCCCAAGATGCTCTGGCCGCTGCCGAAGCATCAGCTCACCCCATTCATCGAGGGCAAGAAGCGGGTCTTGATCGCCGAGGTCAACTATCAGGGGCAATTCGCGGATCTGCTCGCCGCGCGCCTGCCCGGCAACTACGAGCGGGTGAATGTCTACGGAGGGATGCCGTTCACCGTCGCCGAGATCTGCGAGGCAGTGACGGGCGCGGTAGAGGTGTTGGCAGCAGATTAGTGAAGTACGAAGTACGAAGTGAGAAGTACGAATTGGATAATCGCACTGCGCTACTACTTCGTACTTCTCACTTCGTACTTCGTACTTTCACCAGGGGGTTAAGATGACAGCGGCGGTGGTCGAGCGGAAAGCCGAGGACTTCAAGAGTGAAGTCAAAGTAACGTGGTGCCCCGGTTGTGGCGACTTCGGGGTGCTGAACGCGACGTATAAGGCATTGGCGGAGCAGGGGTACGACACGAAAGATGTGGTCGTCGTCTCCGGGATCGGCTGCTCCAGCCGCTTCCCCTTCTTCGTCTCGACCTACGGGTTCCACGGTGTCCATGGGCGGGCGCTGCCGATCGCGACCGGGATCAAGATGTCGCGGCCGGAACTGGAAGTCGTCGTCTTCGGCGGCGATGGCGATGCCTTCGCGATCGGTGCGGGGCATTTCGTCCATGCCTGCCGTCGCAACATCGACATGTGCTACGTGATCATGGACAACGCAGTCTACGGCCTGACCAAGGGCCAGTACTCGCCGACGTCACACGTCGGCTTCGTTTCCAAGACGACGCCGACCGGGTCGAGCGAAGAGGGGATCAACCCGCTGATGCTGGCGATCGCCTCCGGGGCGACGTATGTGGCGCGCGGCTTCTCCTCGAAGCCGAAGGATTTGACGAAGCTGATCGTCGACGGGATCAATCACAAGGGCTTCGCAGTAATCGACTGCTACAGCCCTTGCCCGACCTTTAACAAGGTCAACACCTTCAATTACTGGAAAGACGAGACGACGCCGCTCCCGGCCGATCACGATCCCAGCGATAAGGGTGCGGCGATCGCCCTGGCGCTGGCGGAAGACCCGCTCTACCTCGGCGTCTTCTACCAGAAGGAGGGCGATTCGTTCGGCGATCGGGTGCAGGCGCGCAGCACCGGCGATGCCGCGCAGACCCAGGGTCTGGTCGAGAAGCTGATCGCCAAGTACAGCTAGACGCCGCTCCGCTCGGTTGAAATGCCCCCCGCCCCAACTGTCATGTTGGGGCGGGGGGCTTTGTTATGCGTGGGATAACCTCTCCCCACCGCTATGGCGGCGACCCTCCCCGCGTCGGGGAGGGTGAGGGCGTTATTCATACCGGTTGGTTGCAGTGTGATCTGGTGTCGCGCTAGAAGTTGGGGGCGAGGCGAGTGGTCATTGCCGAGCGCCGTGCCTTGTACGCGATGGCGAGACCGACGAGGAGCGCCACGCTCGATTCGGTGGCACGCGGGCGGGCGAAACGCGCGAGGATCAGGCCGAGCTCGAAGAGGAGATAGAGCGGTGCCCAGATGAGCAGCATACTCAGCGCATCCGGCGTAGGCGTGAGCACGGCGGCGGCAACCATCAGCCCGATCGCCGCCCACTTCCGGCCACGGCGCAGCAGGGGGTATGGCGTCACGTTGAGGGCGGCGAAGAGGAACATCAGCAGCGGCAATTCGAAGGCGATCCCGGTCCAGAGGGCGAGGTCGGAGCAGAAGCCAAGGATCTCCGCCGCGCGCGGCTTGACGGGTATCCCCGGATCGCCGAAATTCAGCAGGAAGTGCAGCATTTGCGGGATGGCGACCAGCAGCGCGAAGAGGACGCCGCCCGCGAAGCAGAGCAGGACGCCGGGTAAGAGGCCATAGGCGTAGCGTCTTTCGGTCGGCGTGAGGCCCGGCGCGAGGAAGCGTAAGACCTGATAGATGATCACCGGCATCGCGAAGGCGATCCCGAGGTAGAGGGCGATCGTGAAATAGACGACGACTTTCTCCTGAGGCGTTGTCGCGATGACTTCCGTGCCGGGGGCGATCCGCGCGATCAGGTCCAGGAAGTAGCGCTGTACCCGCTCGGCGAGGTAGAGCCCGCCGCCCATCCCCAGGGCGATCGTCAGCACCACCTTAATCAGCCGCCCGCGAAGCTCTCGCAAGTGCTCTTGCAAAGTTAGCGGTGTGTCGTGGCCCGGTCCGTGCGTTTCGTTACCGCTAGCTGCCATCTCTCTCTCCTCGGTGCTCGAATGGTACCGTTATACCCTCTGACGATAGATGGCGTAGGAATGTTCCTACGCTGTTGTGATACGGTGATTGTCAGCGGGAAGTTCCTCGCCCATTGCGCCTCTGACTGTCGTAAGATGAGCGACCACATATCGCTGATCGTGTTGAGGAGAGAGGGCATGCAGATCGAAGCAAGGTTGGAATCACTCGGGTTGGTACTCCCGGCGGCGACGAAAATGCCACCGGGTATCCAGTCCTCATTCGCCTGGGTGCGGGTTCATGGTACGCGGGCGTATATCTCCGGTCACGGCCCGTTGCAAACGGATGGTTCGATCGCGGGGCCTTTCGGCAAGGTGGAGGTCGATGTCACCCCAGAGGAGGGGTATCACGCTGCCCGGGGTGCGGCCCTGGCGATCTTGTCCAGCTTGAAGCGGGCACTTGGTGATCTCGACCGGGTCACTGCCTGGCTGATGGTCCACGGGATGGTCAACGCAGTCCCCGGTTCCGTTGCCAGCACGAACGTGATCAACGGTTTCTCAGACCTGATCCTCGAACTGTATGGGCCGGAAATCGGGATGCACGCCCGTACCGCCGTTGGCATGGCCGCGTTACCGATTAACCTCCCGGTGGTGGTCGCCGCCGAGGTGGAGATCGCCGCATAACGCTGGCTACGCCGCGCGGCTAGGGATTGTCGTCCCGCAGCGATAGTTACGCAATAGTGGTCATTGTGCTTGCGTAGAGGGGGTAAACCATGATCGCGACCGCACCGTTCGGCAAGACCGGACACCAGAGCACGCGCACCATCTTCGGCGCAGCGGCGCTCTCGCGCGTGACGCAGGCTGACGCCGACCGCGCGATGGAAATCGTGTGCGAGTATGGCGTCAACCATCTCGACGTTGCGGCGAGCTATGGCGACGCCGAACTGCGCCTGGGGCCGTGGATGGCCCGCCACCGCGACGACTATTTCCTGGCGACGAAGACCGGTCAGCGGGCTTATCGGGAGGCGCGCGACGAAATTCATCGTTCGCTCGACCGCTTGCAGACCGATCATCTCGACCTGATCCAACTCCATAATCTGGCGCAGGAAGACGAGTGGCACGTTGCCCTCGGGCCGGGCGGGGCGCTGGAGGCGGCGGTCGAGGCGCGCGAGGCGGGGCTGGTGCGCTTCATCGGCGTCACCGGGCATGGCGTGGGGATCGCGGCGATGCATCGCCGCAGCCTGGAGCATTTCCCGTTCGACTCGGTGCTGCTTCCCTTTAGCT
>DATCMP010000437.1:0-7663 GCA_036563365.1 Thermomicrobiales bacterium | reverse complement strand
TTGACGCAGGCGAAGCAGATGGGCTGCTCGGGCGTGGTGGTTGCCACGCCGGACCTGCCGTGGACCGATGGCTGGGCCTACGACGATCTCGCGCGGTTGCGGGAGCGGGTCGAGTCGTTCGATCTGCGCCTGGAAGCGGTGCAGAATAGCCCGCTCGACGAGTTCGACCTGATCCGGCTCGGCCTGCCGGGGCGGGAGGGGGCACTGACCCATTATCAGGCGACGGTCAGGAATCTGGGACGGGCGGGTATCCCGCTGCTCGGCTACAACTGGCGACCGAATCGCCTCTACCGCACCGGCGAGGCCGTCGGGCGCGGCGGGGCGCGCGTGACGACGTTCGATCAGGCGCGGCTTACAGAGGAGTCGCTGAGCCATGGTCGGGAGTATGGCGCGGAGGAACTGTGGGCCACCCACGACGCCTTCCTGCGCGCGGTCATCCCGGTCGCGGTGGAGGCCGGGGTGACCCTCGCGCTGCACCCGGATGATCCGCCTGGCGTCACGATCGGCGGCGTGGAACGGATCATGAGCACCTTCGCCGGGTTCGCGCGGGCCGAGGCGACCGCCGACAGTATCGCGCCGACTGGTTGGGGGCTCTTATTTTGCGTCGGCTGCTGGGCGGAGATGGGCGGCACCGCCGAGGTGCTGCGCGGGCTGCGGCACTTCGGGTCGCGCGGGCGGATCGCCTATGTCCATTTCCGCGACGTGCAGGGGACGGGGATCTGCTTCCAGGAATGTTTTCCCGGCGAGGGGACGGTCGATGTGACGGCGGTGATGCGGACCCTGCGGGAGACCGGTTTCGCCGGTGTCGTGATCGATGACCACGCGCCCCTGATGGTCGGCGACGAGGGCTGGGCACCGAAAAGCCGCGCCTATCAGACCGGCTACTTGCAGGGGCTGTTGCGCGCTATCGAAGATCTGGTCCCGGCGCGAAGCGGTGTGAGCGCGGCGCAGTAGCCGTCAGCGGACGAGCGGGATGGGCGGCGTCGCCTTGCGGCGTTACCGGTCCAGCGCCGAATGAAGCGATCGAGAGGAGCGGCCTGTGGCATCGTATGAGCTGTTGCGCGAGTTGATGGAAATTCCCGGCCCGACGGGGCAGGAACACCGGGTGATGGCGTGGCTCGAAGGGCGCTGGGCCGGTCGCGTCGAGCGGCTGTGGCGCTCGAAGGTCGGCAATCTGCTCGCCCACGTCGGCGGGCAAGGGCCGAAGTTGTTGCTCACGGGCCACGCCGACGAGATCGGCTTCGTCGTGCGCGGGATCGATGAGCGCGGCTTCCTCTGGCTGGCGAGCGCCCAGGCGGGTGGCGATCCGCGGCTGCGCTATCCGGCGGGGCACCCGGCGCTGGTCGTCGGGCGGGGCGAGCCGACCGAGGGGATCTTTGCGACCGCGACCGGCCATGTGGTCAATGAGGAGCAGCGGGCGAAACCGCTCACCTTCAACAATCTGTTCGTGGACATCGGCGCGTCGTCCCGCGCGGAGGTGCTGGCGCAGGGGATCCACGTCGGCGCGGGGGTGATCTGGAATCCGCCGACCCGCCGCAAGGGGACGCGGATCTACGGCAAGGCGATCGATGATCGGGTGGCGCTGGCGATCATGACCGAACTGCTCGACGGGCTCGATCCGGCGACCCTCGCCTACGACCTCTACTTCGCGGCGACGGTGCAGGAGGAGATCGGGCTGGTCGGGGCGTCGTCGCTCCGCGCCGACATCGACGCCGACCTCGCCATCGCCATCGACAACGGCCCGGTCGGCGACATCCCGACCCTCGGGCCGCAGCAACTGCCCACCGCGCTCGGCGCGGGGCCGGTCCTCGTCCACAAAGATCGCCGCGTCCACTACGACTACGATCTCCTCTTCCGACTCGCCGACCACGCGGAGCGGATCGGGGTGCCGATCCAGCATGCGGTCTTCGAGAATTTCGGCAGCGATGGTGGGGCGCTGGTGCAGCAAGGGATCCCGACCACGCTCGTCGGGATCTCGACCCGTTACACCCACTCCGCGTTCGAGATGATGGACGAGCGTGACTTGGACTATTCGATCCAGCTCTTGCGCTCGTTCATCACCGCGAAGGGGTGAGGCGTAGCGGCATGGCGCGGCCTTGTCCTGTGCCGGGTCATAGGGTTCAGCCGCCAGCCATCCCGCTACGCCTCCTTCTCCATGCCGCTCTTGCCCGCGTCACGCCGGTCGGCGACGATCTGCCCGCCCTTGATGACCAGGGCGATCGTGTCGAGGTCTTGCAGGATCGCCACGTCGGCGAGCGGGTCGCCGTCCACGAGGACGAAATCGGCGAAACGGCCCGGCGCGATCAGGCCGACCTCGGGGTGGGCGATCCCCGCCGCCGCGCCGCCCGTCGCCGCGACCAGCGCCTCGGTTGTGGTGAGTCCCGCCTCGACCAGCATGGCGAGTTCGTAGGCGTTCTCGCCGTGGACGACGTAGGGCATCGCGGCGTCGGTGCCGCAGATGATCGTCACTCCGAGCTCGCGGGCGCGACCGACCGTGCGCCAGGCGTTGGCGATCGCCTTCTGCCGCCACGCTTCGAGGTGCGGCGCGCCGGGCGGCAGCGCCTTCTGGCCGTGCTCGCGGAATTTGCCGACGACGCTGAGGGTCGGGCAGAGGATCGTCCCCTGGCGGGCCATCTGGTCGAGGTGGGCATCGGTGAGATAGAAGCCGTGCTCGATCCCGTCGATCCCGGCGTCGAGCGCCCAGGTCACGCCATCGCCGCCGTAGGCGTGGGCGGTCACCGTGCGACCGTGCCAGTGCGCTTCATCGATCAGCGCGGCCATCGTCTCGGCGGTCATCTCGGGCGCGCAATAGCCCTCGTAGCGCCGGACGTGCTCGGTGAGGGTGGCGTTGAACTTGATGAAATCGACGTCGTAGCGCAGATTGAGGCGCACCGCCTTGCGCGCCTCCTCCGGGCCATCGGCCACCGCGCTCGGCCCCGGCAGCGAGAGGTGCGGCGGCAGGATCTTCTCGCGATCCATGTGCCCGGTCGTTGACGTGATCCCGAGGCCGCAGGTCCAGATCCGCGGCCCCGGCACATCGCCGCGCGCGATCGCGTCGCGCAGGGCGACATCGGCGTAGTAGCGGCAGGCGGCGTCGCGCACGGTCGTGAAGCCCGCCATCAGGTCTTGCTGCGCGTTGCGGAAGCAGTTGAGGGTGACGGTGGGGATCGAGTTGAGGAGATCGCCGACGCCGAACGCGCCGTCGCCCGGCTTGCCGCTGCCGAGGAGATGGACGTGGGCATCGATCAGGCCGGGGAGGAGGGTGCCCCGCGGCATGTCGAGGATGACTTCGCCGCCGACGGCGACCGTACCCTGGCCCCGGTGGACCGCCGTAATCCGGTCGTCGTCGATCACGATCTCCGCCGACTCGGGGGCGGCACCGCTCCCATCGAACAATCGCGCGGCGCGGATAATCTGGCGCATCTGTTCCTCTCTCTCCGTTGAGCGTGTCCGTTCGGGTCGCGGGGCCAGCCTCGGGTGCCGATGAATATCCCGGTTCGAGGATGGTATCGCCCCCGCCTCGCGCCCGCGGTGTCGGCTATTGCGCCGGTTTCGCTGGCGCGCTCGGCGGGAGATGGGTGCGCCCCGCCTGTGAGCCGCCGTGGACGCCGAGGATCGTGCCGGTGATCCAGGTCGCCTGCGCGGAGCAGAGGAAGACGACCGCGTCGGCGATGTCCTCCGGGCGTCCGGTGCGGCGCAGCGGGATACCGTTCAGGAGGGTGGCGACATAGGGGCTGGTCCCCTCCGGCACGGGCGGCTGCAAGACCTCATCCATGATCAGGCCGGGGGCGACGGCGTTGACGCGGATCCCCGCCGGCCCGAGTTCGATCGCCATCACCTGGGTCAGCATCTCCAACGCCGCCTTCGAGCCGCAGTAATGCGAGCCGCCGGTGCGCGCCGAGGAGCCCGCCCCCGAGCTGATATTGACCAGCGAACCGCGCACGCCGCGATCGAGCATATGGCGCGCGACCGCCCGACTGAGGATGAACGGGGCGCGCAGATTGACGTTAAACACCAGATCCCACTCGGCGGTGTCCATCGACACCACCGGGCTGTTCGGGAAGATCCCGGCGCAGTTGACCAGGATGTCGATCTGGCCGAGGGTGTCGATCGCCGAGGCGACCAACGCCTCGATCGCCCGCTCGTCGGTGAGGTCGGCGCTTATCGTGGTGGCCGCGCCCTTGCCCCGCTCGACGGTGGCGAGCGTGGCCGCCAGCCCGACCTCGTTGCGGTCGCTGACGACGACCCGATCGCCCAGGCCGGCGAACGCCCTGGTGATCGCGGCCCCGATCCGTCCCGCCCCGCCGGTGATCAGCACGTTGCGCGTCGCACTCACACGTCCTCCTCTTCCGTTTGGTCGCCTCGTCCGATCATCGGCGCGGCGAGTTGTCCGGATCCGTGGCCGCTCGATACCCGCACGTCGTCCGCCGTGTTAACCGTGTCACCGGCCTGAAGCATCCGCTCCCAGTCGAAGGTGATCTTCGGCACATCGAGGATGTGCGCTGTCTGCATCCCCTTGATGCCGTCGATCACCCCGAGTCGCCGCGATAAAAACCGTTGCAGATGCTCATTCGAGCGCAACATCCCCTCGATCAGCAGGTCATATGGCCCGGTCGCGATCCCCACCCAGCGGACCTCATCGAGGGCGACGATCGCCGCGACCACGGCCTCATGCTTTCCCGGCTCGATGGTGAGCTGGATCATCACATGGATCGGCAAGCCGATCCGGCGACCGTTGGCGAAGGCCCCGATCGTGATGATCTTCTGGCCGACTAGGCGTTCGATCCGTCGCGCAACCGTCGGGCGTGGCACCCCGAGTCGCCGCGCTATCTCCGTTGACGGTTTCCTCCCGTCATCCTGCAACTCGGTGATGATCCGTCGATCAAGCTCATCGAGGTCGAACCGATCCGAATCGTCCCACTCCACTGTGGGTTCTCCTTCGCCTACCACGGCATCCGGCGCGACGTTGCCGGAAGTTGTACCGGGTACAACGACGACGTTCGCCGCCCCGCGACCGAGCGCCGTGTCCAGCGTGTTGGGCATTGTGCTCGATATTCTGCCATCCTCCGGTTATATTGTCCAGCGATGGCCGCGTTAGAGAAGCATATCGCTCGACTCTGGTCGCGCTTCGCCCGGTCTATCACCGCGTGTATTGACAACCCCCGACTACTCCCGTACACTCGCACTCCTGGTGAGGAATTGATTGTTGACAATCGGAGAATCGTGGAGACCGAAATCGGCTTGCGCCCGATTCAGCATCGGACGCTCCGCTCGACGGTCGCGCATAATCTGCGCGAGGCGATCCAACAGCGACGGCTGGTGCCCGGGGCGCGCCTGCGCGACGACGAATTGGCGGTGCAACTGGGGGTCAGCCATTCGACGGTGCGCGAGGCGCTGCACCAGCTCACCCACGAGCGGCTGGTCGTCAGCGCGCCGCATCGGGGCTTCTTCGTCGCCGGTTTCACCTTCGGCGATCTGATCGATCTGCTGGAGATGCGCGGCCTGCTCGAAGGCCGGATCGCCGAAGCGACGGTGCGCGAGCTGACCGACGACGATTTCGCCGCCCTCGCAGCGGCGGCGGCGGCGATCGGGCAGGCCGCGCCGAACGATGGCAACGCCTTCTGGGAGGCCGATCTCGCGTTCCACGAGATCATCTTGCGCCGTTGCACCAAGACGATCCTGGTCGAGCTCTGGTCGACGCTGAGCAGCCGCCTAACGATGCTGGAACTCTTGTTTCACGACACCTTCGAGGCGAGTCTCGCCGAATCTCAGGCACACCATCTTGCCTACCTCGATCAGCTCCGCGCTCGCGATCCGCGACGCGCCCGCCATGCCGCGGAGGAGCATTATCGGCACCCGGTTAATGGCCTGCGGCGTTTTCAGATCCAGGCAGAGGAGGTTGCGGACGGGGAGTAGACGCTGGGGGACGAGGCGATCGGCTGCGCCGTTGGGGGACGGCGCGCAATGAGCGGAATGGTTCGATGCGTACTCGCGCGGAGGAGGAGATTCATGTCGCCTAGCTCAATCTTGCGGAGATTTTGGCACGCCCTCTTACAGTCGATGACCTCGTCGGTCGTCGGCGTCGTCATCCTCGCGGTGGTCCTGAGCGCCTGCTCGTCGCAGGCCCCCGCGACCGCGACGACCGCACCGGCGGCGAGCAGCACCGCACCGGTGGCCGCCGGTGGCGCGGCGACGCCCGCCGCCGCCACGCCCGCCGCCGTCAAGGCGAAGGGAGGCCGCCTGGTGGTGGCGCTCGATCAGGTGCCGCCGACCCTCGACCCGCACGGCTCGCCCTCGGCGGTCACATTCGAGATGACCTCCTCGGTCTTCGAGACCCTGCTCTATCTCGACAAGGATCGTAAGCTCCAGCCGTACCTCGCGGAGTCGTATGAGGCGTCGAGCGATGGCAAGACCTACACCTTCAAGCTCCGCAAGGATGTGAAGTTCACCGACGGGACGCCGTTCAACGCCGAGTCGGTGAAGTACAACTTCGATCGGATCGTGGATCCGAAGTACAAGCCGGGCGGCTCGCTCGCCGCGCTCACCGGGTACGACAAGACCGAGGTGGTGGACGAGTTCACCGCGCGGGTGACGTTCAAGACGCCGAATGCCCCGTTCCTGACCTACGCGGCCGGTGGCACCCTCGGGATGATGTCGCCGACCGCGACGAAGGCGCAGACCCCGGAGCAGGTGACGCAGGTGCCGGTCGGCTCCGGCCCGTTCAAGATCAAGGAACTCGTCGCCAGCGACCACGCCACCCTGGTCCGCAACGACGACTACAATCGCCGCGCGCCGGGCAGCGACCATGATGGCCCGGCCTATCTCGACGAGGTCTACTTCAAGTTCGTCCCCGAAGGGGCGACGCGCGCCACGACGCTGGAGTCCGGCGAGTCGCAGCTGATCCACAACATCCCGCCGCAGACCCTCGGGCGGTTCGAGGGGGCGCAGGGCTTCAAGGTCGACAAGCCGGCCTACGTCGGCACGCCGCGCTTCGCCGCGCTGAACACCAAGCTCTTCCCGACCGACGATCCGGCGGTCCGCAAGGCGCTCCTCTACGCGACGAACAAAGAGGCGATCATCAACAACTCCTACAAGGGGGTCGGCACCGTCGCCTACGCGCCGCTGACCAATGGGACACTCGACAACAGCCAGTTCAAGAGCCTCTACCCCTACAGCCCTGACCAGGCGAAGAAGACCCTGGAAGATGCCGGTTGGAAGGCCGGGAGCGACGGTATTCGCGCCAAGGATGGCAAGCGGCTCGAACTGGTGATCAACGCGATCGATACCGGCGCGGGGATCGACAACTACATCCAACTCGTCCAGGCGCAGTGGCGTGAGGTCGGGATCGACGCCAAGATCAAGGCGCAGGCCCGCGCGCCGTGGTACGAGGACAACTACAAGTGCGCGAACAACGCCGTCCCGCTCTTCCTCCGTTCCGGCGACTGGGATGGGATGTACTCGCTCTTCCATTCCTCGACGATCGGGACCAACTTTAACTTCTCCTGCTACAACAACCCGGAGGTCGATAAGCTGCTGACCGACGGGAAGGCGGAGACCGACACCGCGAAGCGCCAGCAGATCTACCTCAACGCGGAGAAGAAGGTGATGGACGACGCCGCCTTCCTGCCGCTGGTCGATGAGCTGTCGGTCTGGGGTTACAAGA
>DATCMP010000447.1:0-17530 GCA_036563365.1 Thermomicrobiales bacterium | reverse complement strand
CCTATTCGTCACTCGTCATTCGTCATTCGTCATTCCCCACACCTCCCCCATCTCGTCCGCCGTCAGCGTTGCCCACTCGCGTCCCGCCGCACGCAGCCGCGCCTCGACCGCCCGGAAACGCTCGCCGAACGCGGCCAGCGTCGCGCCCAGCGCCTCCTCGGGGTCGAGCGCCCGCGACCGTGCCAGGCCACCGAGCGCGAAGAGGGCCGCGCCCAGCGCCGCGCGCGCGGCGGCCGGATCGTCGCCATCGGTGCGGAGGACACCGAGCGCGGCGTCGAGGGTCGCCGCGTGCGCGGCGGGGTCGCGACGGAGCGCGGTCGGGGCCAGCCGCTCGGCCCGCTCCTGGGTCAGCGCGGCGCGGGCCAGCGCGGGCAGGCTGCGCGAGATCCCATCGAGCGCGGAGGCGGTCGGCTTCGCGGCGCGCTCGCCCTTCGCCCGCCGCTCCGCCTCCTTGAT
Organism: Thermomicrobiales bacterium; assembly: GCA_036563365.1. Classification (GTDB taxonomy): domain Bacteria; phylum Chloroflexota; class Chloroflexia; order Thermomicrobiales; family CADCWN01; genus CADCWN01. The sequence goes on along the minus strand of DATCMP010000447.1, from coordinate 17,074 downwards.
CTGATCCCAGTTCCGCAGCACCTCGCCGCTGTCGCTCACCGCCACGTCGCCGAAGACGTGCGGGTGTCGCCGCACCAGCTTCGCCCCGATCGCCTCGTAGACATCTTCGAGGACAAATTCGCCCCCTTCCTCGGCCATCTGCGCCTGCAAGTAGACCTGCAAGAGGACATCGCCCAATTCCTCGCGGAAGGCGTCCATGTCGCCCGCGTCGAGCGCGTCCAGGGCTTCGTAGGTCTCTTCGAGGAAGTTGGCGCGGATCGACCGGTGGGTCTGCTCGCGGTCCCACGGGCAACCGTCCGGGGCGCGCAGCCGCGCCACGATCGCCTGCAACCCGACCGCCACGCGCGTCGCCCGCTCCGGCGCGAGGGCCGGGACGAAGAGGGTTGTGAGGTGGTCGTGCGCCCCGGCGTCGGCGCGATCGAGGTCGTGCAGCGGGACGGTCAGGGTCGTCTCCGCGCCGCTGACGCCGCTGGCGCGGAGGATCGTGATCGGGTGATCGTCGGGGTACAAGCGCCCGAGGGCCAGCTTCGTCGCCGAGGCGGTCGCCGCGTTGTAGACTTGCCCGACGATCGCCGGGCGCAGGGGGCTGATCGGCAGCGTGCCGCCTGAGAACGGCTCACGATCGAGCGCCGCCGCCAGTTCGAGCGCGTCCACGATCTGCGCGCTCTCCCGCAACGGGTCGATCGGCAAGAGCGGCGCGAGGGCGTCGAGGAAGCTGACCGCCGGGACGATCCGCAGCGCCACCCGCTCGCGGGTCGCGGCGACCCGCAGGATCGCCACGGTGCTCTCGCCGATCGTCGGGTGCCCCGGCACGGCGTAGACGATCGGGCCGCCATCGGCGGCGTGTGTCGCCAGCGCCTGCGCGATCAGCGCCCCCGCGATCCGGTCGTAGAGGGCCGCGAACGACTCCGCCGCCTCATAGAGGTCATCGAAGCTCGCCCACCCGTCCGCGCCGGGCAGGCCGTCAATCGTCGGGTGGATCCGGGTCCGCAGCCAGAGCGGTCGCCCCGCCTCCAGCCAGCCGAGGGTGTCGCGCGTCAGCAGGCCCGGATCGCCCGGCCCCAACCCCACGACCACGATCTCGCCCAGCGTCGTCTCGCCCCCCAGCGCCTGATCGCTCACGCCGCTCACCGTCCCGCTGTCCGCAGCGCCGGGTCGGTGATCGTCACCGGATACTTCGCCTTCAGGCTTTCGAGCCACGACAGCAACACGTCCTGGCCTTCCTGCTCGGTCGGGGCGCGTTTCTCCACCTTCGCGATCCGCAGCACCGCGTATTGCCCGCCATTCGCCGGTAGCGGGTCGCTATAGACACCCTCCTTGATCTCCGGGAAAGCCGCCCGCACCTGCGGATTTAGCCTGCTGATCGCGAGGCTCCCCGGCGAATTGACCGCCTCCGGTGTCTGCGCCCCCGCCGGCGCGTATTGCTTCAGCAGATCATCGAACGACGCCCCCGCGCGACCTTTCTGCGTGACTTCCTGCGCTTTCTGCTGGGAATCGGTCGTCAGCAGTTGCAGCGTCACCGCATCGACGGTGCCGGTGAACCAGATCGGGCGCATCTTCTGGATCAGCAATTGCTGGCGCAACGTCTGGAAATAGGCCGCCGAACTCGGATAGCGCTGCTGCTGAAGCGCCTGCACGAACCCATCCGGCCCCTGCGTGGCGGCGATGTCTTCCTTGTTCTGCGCGTTCACCTCGGCGTCGGTCACGGTGATCTTCTGCGCCCGCGCCTCCAGCTCGATCAGTTCCCCGTAGACCAAATTGTTCAGCGCCGCCGCCTGACTCGCCGGGGTCGAACCCGCCCCCGCCGCCGCCAACTCCCCGCGCGTGATCGCCTGCCCGCCCACGGTGGCGACGGTTTCGGTGCTCAGGCCGCAGGCGCTCAGGAGAAAAGCAACGAGAATGACGAATGACGAATGACGAATGACGAATAACCAACGCTGCTTAGGCACGTTTCCCCCGTTCATCTAGAAGTATGTACGACACATCACTCTTTGACAGTCCGAGGCGGCTGGATACGCGCTGTTTTGATCGATGCTACCACCATCGCGAGCAACTCATTACCCTCGGTGACCAGATCAGCGACCTGTGTCGTTGTTACCAACTCGGCGTCGCGCAGCAGACCGAGCCAGTATAACGACTCATCAGCCTCTTCCTCGACAATCTTGAGCTTGGCGATAAAATCGGGCGTTGACTTCGCACGGCACGCCGCCCGATAGTTTGCCCCAACCGAGGTGCCACAGCGCAGCAACTGCCTCCCTAATACATCGCTCGTACGACCACGCGGCAAACGCTCGACTTCCCGAATGACCCGCAAGGCAAATGCGCGAGTTCGCGTCTGCAAATCGCCACTCCGCACCATCGCGCCCCTCTCGTCAGCCTATTCGTCATTCGTCATTCGGCATTCGTCATTTCGCCGCGGCCGTCTTCTCCCCCAAGCTCAGCACCGCCATGAACGCCTCTTGCGGGATCTCGACCGAGCCGACCATCTTCATCCGGGACTTGCCCTCTTTCTGCTTTTCGAGCAGCTTGCGCTTGCGGGAAACGTCGCCGCCGTAACACTTGGCGATCACGTTCTTCCGCATCGCGCGGATCGTCTCGCGGGCGATGATCCGCGCGCCGATCGACGCCTGGATCGGCACATCGAACATCTGGCGGGGGATCAGCGCCCGCAGCCGGTCGATCAGTTGCCGCCCGCGCCCGTAGGCTTCATCGCGGTGGGTGATCATCGAGAGGGCGTCCACCGACTGCCCGTTGACCAGGATGTCCAGCTTCACCAGTTCGGAGGCGCGCATCCCGGAGAGGGTGTAGTCGAGCGACGCATAGCCCTGCGTGCGCGACTTCAACTCGTCGTAGAAGTCCACGATCAGCTCGCCGAGCGGCATCTTGTAGGAGAGATTGACCCGCCCCTCATCGAGATAATCCATCTTCTCGAACTCGCCGCGCCGCGTCGTCACCAGGTCCATCAGCGCGCCGATGTAGCGGGTCGGAGCGATGATCGTGATATTCATCCACGGCTCGCGGATCTCGCTGATCTGGCCAGGGTCGGGCATCGCCGAGGGGTTATCGATCGTGATCGTCTGCCCCTTGGTCGTCACCACCTCGTACTTCACGCTCGGCGCGGTCGCCAGCAGCCCGATCCCGAACTCGCGCTCGATCCGCTCCTGCACGATCTCCATGTGCAGCAGCCCCAGGAAGCCGCAGCGGAAGCCGAACCCGAGCGCGTCGGACGATTCCGGGTCGTAGGCCAGCGAGGCGTCGTTCAGCTTCAGCTTGTCCAGCGCGTCGCGCAGCGCCGGGTACTCCTCCGATTCGAGCGGGTAGAGCCCGGCGAAGACCATCGGCTGCTGCGGGCGGAATCCCGCCAGCGGCTCGGCAGCCGGGCGCTTCGCCACCGTGATCGTGTCGCCCACCTGGCAGTCGGCCACCACCTTCAGCCCGGTCGCGATATAGCCGACCTCGCCCGCCGAGAGGGACGCGAACGGGGTCATCTCCGGGCGGAAGACGCCGAGTTCCAGGATCTCCGCGTCCTTCGCGGTGTTCATGATCCGCACCCGCTCGCCCGCGTTGATCACCCCCTCGACCACCTTCACGTAGGCGATCACGCCCTTATAAGCGTCGTAGTGGGAGTCGAAGATCATCGCGCGGGCGGGCAACGAGGCGTCGCCGGTCGGCGGCGGCAGCTTCGTGACCAGCGCCTCCAAAATCTCGTCGATCCCGATCCCGGATTTGGCCGAGGCGGGGATGATCTCGTCATCGAGCAGGCCGATGAACCCCTGAACCTCCTTCGCCACCCGCTCCGGGTCGGCGGCGGGGAGGTCGATCTTGTTGATCACCGCCACCAGCGTCAGGTTGTTCTCCAGCGCCAGATAGACGTTCGCCATCGTCTGCGCCTCGATCCCCTGCGCGGCGTCCACCACCAGGATCGCCCCCTCGCAGGCGGCGAGCGAGCGGCTGACTTCGTAGGAGAAATCGACGTGGCCGGGGGTGTCGATCAGGTTCAGCTCATACGTCTCGCCGTCGCGCGCGGTGTAATCCATCCGCACGGCGCGGGCCTTGATCGTGATTCCCTTTTCGCGCTCTAGCTCCATCGAATCGAGCATCTGCGCCATCATCTCCCGCTTCTGCACCGTCCCGGTGCGTTCCAGCAGGCGATCGGCCAGCGTCGATTTCCCGTGATCGATGTGCGCGATGATACTGAAATTGCGGATGCGGCTTTGCTCAGTCGTCATGCCCGTCCAGTCGCGATAGATGAATGATCGGTCGTCGGTCGTCAAGCGACGGCAAGGGGCGCGGCGGGCCGACGATTCGGCCGGGTTGTACGCTCGATCGCCGCGCGGACGTAGTTACGGCAAGTATACCATGGGGTATCCGCTCGACCGCGCCGACGGTGCTCACCGAACAGGGCTTCTGGGCGCGTGCGGCGGCGGCGGCGACAGGATTACCAGCGCCCGAGGAACCGGGGCGTCGCCTATACTGTGTCTGACGTTGTTCAGACAGTGCATCACCCACAACGAGAGGCACCATGACGACATCGCCACAGGAATATCGCCGCGTCGTCCTGGAACTGCTCCCCGAGCAGGGCGATCTGCGCGAGGGGGATTACCTCTGGCTCACCGACCATACCCACCGCCCGATCGAGTTCGCCGACGGCGCTATCGAGGTGCTGCCGAGGCCGACCCGCAGCCATCAACTCCTCCTGAAATTCCTCCTACGACTCTTCGAGGGGATCATCGAACCAGCGGGCGGCATTGTCCTCTTCGCGCCGCTACGCCTGCGCCTGCGCGCCGCGAAGTTCCGCGAACCGGATTTGCTGGTGCTACTCGATGCCGCCGACCCGCGCAACGGCGAACGGTACTGGACCGGGGCCGATCTCGTCGTGGAGATCGTCAGCCCCGACGACCCCGCGCGCGATCTGGTCGAGAAACGCCGCGAATACGCCGTAGCGGGGATCCCGGAATACTGGATCGTCAACCCGCTCGATCAGACCGTGACCGTCCTCACCCTCGACGGCGACAGCTATCGCGAACACGGCCACTTCGCCCCCGGCACCACCGCCACCTCCGCACTCGTCCCGCAGATCGCCGTCGAGGTCGCCAAACTTTTCGCCGCATAGCGACCAGGCGGTTGAAACCGCTTGCCCAGAGCGATCTTCGCAGCCTATCAAGTAGGCACAACGTTCCGTCCCCTCTCTCGCCGCAGTGGGCGAGGGGGAAGCCGCCCGCAAGCGGCGGGGTGGCGGGACCATCCGCGCTATACTCCCAACCAGCGACACCAACGGCACCCTAACGCCACCAGCCGCGAAGCAGAGAGAGCGCGAACGATGCGTGACCACAACGCCAGTACCACGACCGCACCGACCGATGACGCCGCAGCCCACTGGCGGGAACACGCCCGCCACGCGGCCCTCCGCGCCGAGGTCAGCCTCGCGCTGGCCGAGCCGGGCACGCCACGCGCGACCTTACAGCGCTGCGCCGAGGCGCTGGTCGCGCATCTCGACGCCGCCTTCGCGCGGATCTGGACCGTGGCCGACGATGGCGCGACCCTCGAACTCCAGGCCAGCGCGGGGCGCTACACCCACCTCGACGGCCCGCACGGGCGGATCGCGATCGGCCACCTGAAGATCGGGCTGATCGCGCAGGAGCGCCGACCGTACCTCACCAACGCCGTCATCGGCGATCCGCGCGTCCACGAGCAGGGATGGGCGCGGCGCGAGGGGATGGTCGCGTTCGCGGGCTACCCGCTGATCGTCGAGGCCCGACTGGTCGGCGTGATGGCCCTCTTCGCGCAGCGCCCGCTGACCGCCACCACCCTTGACGCCCTCGCCTCGGTCGCCGCCGCGATCGGTCAGGGGATCGAGCGCCAGCGCGCGGAGGCGGCCCTGCGCGAGCGCGAGGCGGCCTATCGCGGCGTCTTCGAGGCGACCAGCGATGGCCTGCTGATCGGCGACTTCGCCGGGCAAATCCTCGCCGCGAACCCGGCAGCGGGCGCGATCTTCGGCCACGACGCCGCCGCCTGGCCCGCGCTGACCCTCGCCGACCTGCTCGCGCCGGACGAGGGGGTGGCGCTGGGCCGCCACCTCGCCGCCGTGGCGGCGGGCGAACAATTCCGCGCGCAACTCGCCGGGCGGCGGCGCGATGGTCGCGCCGTGCCGCTCGAAATCCACGGCAGCACGCTCAGCTATGGTGGGCAGGCGCGGCTCCTCTGCGCCGTCCGCGACATCACCGAGCGGGTCGAGGCGGAGCGTTTGCGCGACCGGCGGGTACACGAGGAACGCCAGCGCCTCGCCCGCGAGTTGCACGACTCCGTCACCCAGTCCCTCTACGGGATCACCCTCTACAGCACCGCCGCGACCCGCCAGCTCGCGGCGGGCGACCTCGCCACGGCCCGCGACTCCCTCGCGGAGATCGGCGCGACCGCGCAGGAGGCGCTGGCGGAACTGCGCCTGCTGATCTTCGAGCTACGCCCGCCGATCCTGGCCGAGGCGGGGCTGATCGCCGCGCTGCAAGCCCGCCTCGACGCGGTCGAAGGGCGAATCGGCACCCTCAAAACCCGGCTCGACGCGCCCGCCACGCTGGAACTCCCCCCAGCGATCGAGGAATCGCTCTACCGGATCGCGCAGGAGGCGCTGAACAACACCCTTAAACATGCCCACGCGCGGCAGGTGACCGTCGCGCTGCAGCAGGACGCCACGACCACCCGCCTGCGGATCGGCGATGACGGCGTCGGCTTCGACCCGCACGCCGACGCGGGACACGGCGGCCTGGGCCTGCGCGGGATCGCCGAGCGCGCCGCCCTGCTCGGCGCGCGGCTCGACGTGACGAGCGCGCCCGACCGGGGGACCGCGATCACGGTGGAGGTGCCGCGATGAGCGCGCCACTCCGCATCCTGATCGCCGACGATCATCTGGTCGTGCGGCGTGGCCTCCGCGCCCTGCTGGCGACGGAGCCGGGGTTGGAGGTCGTCGGGGAGGCGGCAAACGGGCGCGAAGCGGTCGCGGCGACCCGGACCCTCGCGCCCGCCGTCGTCATCCTGGACCTGGAGATGCCGCAGATGGACGGACTCACGGCGATCGGCGCGATCCTCGCGGAGCGCCCGGACACCGCGATCCTGGTCCTCACCAGCTTCTCCACCGACGACAAGGTGCTGCCCGCCATCCGCGCCGGGGCGCTCGGCTACCTCCTGAAAGATACCGGCCCGGAGGAGTTGATCGCCGCGATCCGCCAGGTCGGGCGCGGCGAACCGGCCCTGCCGCCGCAGATCGCCCGCACGCTCATGCGCGGCCTGACCCGCCCAGCCGCACCGACGGCATCACCGCCCCCGCACCCGACCAGCCCCCTGACCCCGCGCGAACTGACCGGCCTCCAACAGCTCGCCAGTGGCGCGAGCAACGCCGCGATCGCCGCCGATCTCGGCGTCAGCGAGGCGACCGTCCGCACCCACGTCAGCAGTATCCTCAACAAACTCCACCTCACCAGCCGCACCCAGGCCGCCCTCTATGCGCTGCGCGAGGGCTTGGCGACGCTGGCAGAGTGACGAGGGACGATTAAACGCAGAGACGCAGAGCAAGAGAGAGCGCCCCAGAGAAGCCGATTATTTTCTCTCGTGCTCTGCTCTGCGGCGCTCCTTCCCCGCGGCGTCTCTGCGTTCAATCGTCCCTCGTCACTCGCCTCCATCATTTGTTGTACGCGCACTACGCGGCATGTGGAGCGGGGATCCCATCATCCCACCGATGCCGGGGCATGGCCGCGCGGCGATACTTAACGCAGACCCGGGGCGAGGCGGCAGCGCCGGGCGCAACGATGCAAACCGATGCCGCCGCGAACGCCGTACCGCTCGGCGAACACCCGCGCGGCAGGAGTCAGCACCATGCAATCGACCCTCACCCCGGCAGAACAGACCGCACCGCAGGCCGCCTTCACCGTCGTCGCGTCGGCGGACGACGAGGCCCCGCGACAGACCAGCGCCGAACGCCGCCGGGCCGTCGCGGCTGACATCGCCCAGCGCGCCGGGAAACGACCCGGTTTCCTCGGCCTCCTCGGGCGCGGCGTGCTGCTGCGCTGCCCGCGCTGCGGCCACGGCGACATCCGACAGGGCTGGTTCAAGTTGAAGGAGCGCTGCGCCCACTGCGACCTCGCCCTCGAACGCGGCGAGTCGGAGGATTATTGGCTCGGGGCCTACGCGATCAACCTCGTCGCGGCGGAATTCGTGGCCCTGCTGATGGTCGTCGGGCTCATCCTCGTCACCCTGCCCGCCGTGCCGTGGGGCGCGGTCGTCTGGCTCGGGCTCGCCGGGGCGCTGCTGACGCCGATCCTCTTCTTCCCCTTCTCGCGCACCCTCTGGCTGGCGCTCGACCTCTACGCCCGCCCGCTGGAGCAGGGCGACCGCCCCATGGGCCGCCCTTACACCCTCCCCGACGAACGCCCGCGCGCCTGAACACGATAGCAAGCGTGCGTCAGCAACGAAGCGCCCCGCCTTCTCGGGAGAAGGCGGGGCGCTTCGCATGGCAGGGTGGTGAAGCAACGGGAGGACGCACCACTCGCCCCCTCGCCCACTCCCCGCCCCCTCTGTACCCCCAATTCCGTTCCTACTTCGTACTTCGTCGTTCGTACTTCGTACTTCACCCCACCCCGACCATCCCCGCCGACACCTCCCACAACCCCCGCACCAGCGCCTCGTCGGTCGCCTGCGGGTTCAGCCGCCCCGGTTTGCGCCTGCTGTAATAGCCGCCCGACTGCCAATCGACGCCCGCCCGGCTCGTCGCCAGCCAGATCAGCGTGTCGGCCCCGCCCTCGGGCGTGACGAGCGCCCAGCGCGTCAGCGGCGTGCGGTAGATCAGCCCGATCAGCCCCCGGTCGGTGCCGCCGAACCTGGATGCCACGATGCCGGGGTGGAACGCCGCCGCCTGAACCCCTTCCGGCCCCCAGCGCCGCGCCAACCCTTTCGTGAAGAGGATGTTTTGCAGCTTCGTCGCGCAGTAGACCAGGAACGACTGATAGCCCCGCCGATGGTCCAGGTCGCCCAGCGACACCTGCCCGAAGTTGTTCCCGACACTCGACGTGGTGATGACCCGCGCCCGCGACGCCACCAGCCGCTCCCGCAGCAGATTCGTCAGCAGGAACGGCGCGAGGTGGTTCACCTGGAACATCTGCTCGTGCCCATCGTCCGTGAGGGTCCGCCGCGTGCCGATGAAACCCGCATTATTCGCCAGCACGTCGATGCGCGGATAGGTCGCGAGCAATTCCGCCGCCAGCGCCCGCACCGCCCCCAGCCGCGAGAAATCGGCGACGTGGTACGGCACCCCGAGCGCCCGCGCGACCGCCGCCGTCTTCTCCGGCGACCGCCCCACGATGATCACCCGCCGCCCCCGCTGCGCCAACGCCCGCGCCGCCGCCGCCCCGATCCCGTCACTCGCCCCGGTGATGATGATCGTCTCCGGTTCCGCCGCCATCGCCCACGCCCTCGCAAATTCTGCTCAACGCCACGCGGTGTACCGCGTCGCCAAAATCGCAGCCATCGGGGCAAACCAGATCCTGCCCTCATTAACCATTACGCAAAAACAGGCCCGACGAATCAATGGGCGCGGTTAACCCCTCCCCGCCGCTGAGGCGGCGACCCTCCCCTGAAGTGGGAGGGTAAGCGCTGCTGCCACCGGTTCTCTCCTCGTTCCCTCTCGTCCCTCTCTCATCCTTCTCTGTGCGCTCTGTGCGCTCTGTGGTTCAACCTCGTCCCCTATTCTCGCCCCCCGTCTCTGCGCCCCTCCGCGCCTCCGCGCCTCTGCGGTGAAATCTCCCGCCCCTTATTCGTCATTCGTCACTCGTCACTCGTCACTCGTCAGTGTCCCTGCGCCGTCCCCGGCGGCACCACCAGCAACGCCTCCTCGATGTCGAGTTCCCCTTCCAGGATCCGCAGCCCGTTATCGCTGAGCCGCCCGGCATCGCGCCAGCGCAGCAACTCGTCGCGCTCCACGGCGATCATCGCGCGTCGCAGCCGCGCCAGGGCCAGCGAGGGCGTCTCATTGTCCGTGCTGCCGAGTTGCTCCCAACCGGCGTTGCGGCGGTCTTCCGCCGCCACGCGCAGCCGCTTGACGATCCCCTCGGGCGGTTCCTCCACCGCGGTTAACTCGTCCAGGCGGCGCAACCCGGCCGCGACGATCGCGTGGCGCGCGTTCGCCTGCTCCAACAACTCTTTCCGCCGGTCCGGCAGCACCCCGAGTCGCCGCAGCAGCGGGGCCAGCGTTAAGCCCTGCCCCATCAGCGTCGTCAGCACCACCACGAACGTCAGGAAGAGGAGGAGATTACGCGCCGGGAATGGTGCCGCGCCCACCTCCAATGGCAGCGCGAAGGCGGCGGCGAGCGAGATCACCCCGCGCGAGCCCGCCCAGGAGAGGATCGCCTGCTGCCGCCACGGCAGCGCCGTGCGCGGCGCGACCAGCCCCGTGATCCCGCCCGACAGGAAGACCCACGCCGGGCGCATCAGCACCGTCGTCGCGACGATCGCGACGCTGGCCGTCACGATCGTCGCCGTCGGGTACGCCTGCAACCCGGTCACTACGCGGGGCAACTGGCTCCCGATCAGCAGGAAGACCAAGCCTTCGAGCAGGAAATCGATCAGCCGCCAGACCGCCCGCGTCTGCAAGCGCGAACTGCCGGACAGCAGGATCGGACCCTTATGCCCCAGGATCAGCCCGCAGACGACCACCGCCAGCACCCCCGAGACGTGCAACTCCTCGGCGGGGATGAACGCCAGGAACGGCGTCGCCAGCGACAGCGCATTCTCCACCATCGACTCTTCCAGCCGCTTCCGGATCAGGCCGATCAGCAGGGCGACCGCCACGCCGATCGCCGCCCCGCCCCCCGCCGACACCAGGAAATCGCGCCCCGCCGTCAGGAACGAGAAGCTGCCCCCCACAGCGGCGACCGCCACCCGGTAGGTCGTCAACGCCGTCGCGTCGTTGATCAGCCCCTCGCCCTCGATCACGGTCAGCAAACGGCGCGGCAACCCGAGCCGCCGCCCGATCGAGATCGCCGCCACCGTATCGGGCGGCGCGATGAGCGCCCCGAGCGCGCACCCCGCCGCGAACGGCAACCCCGGTATGGTCAGCCACGCGACCAGCCCCACCGCCAGCGAGGTCGCCAGCACCAACCCGACCGAGAGCGACCCGATCGTGGCGCGATTGGCCTTGATGTCGAGCAGGCTCGCGTTCAGCGCCGCCGAATAGAGGAGCGGCGGGATGATCAGGATCAGCACGATCTCCGGGTCGAGTTCCAGGTTCGGCCCCGGCAGCAGCGCGTACACCAGCCCGATCACCGCCAGGAGCGCGGGCGACGGCAACCCGGTCCGCCGTGCCACCAATGCCGCCAGCGCGATCGCCGCCACCACCCCCAGCGCCAGCGCGACGTGCTCGATCATCCCCCTACCCTCCCAGCACGAACGGGCAAGCGCGGATGCATCGGGCGCGCCCCTGCTCCGCTAGCGGCACCAATCCGGCCCCCTTGATGCCCGCGCCGCCCGGTCCGTCGTTAACCAGACCGGTTGTAGCGTATCCGGCAGAACCGCCACCGCACCGCCGTGGATTCCGTGTCCGATAACCACCAGTATACGCAATCCCCCACGCGGGTAGGAAATTCCCGCCTGCCCACGGCAGCGCGGCGCGAGGCCGACACCGGTCGCCCTCTCTTCACGGGATGTTCACCCGGCCACCGTCGAACGTTCAGATTCCGCGCCTACACTCGGTGAGAGCGCGGAGCCCGCACCGCCGCCAGTGTGGCAACACCGGCGAAGCGCAGCGGCCCTTGTGTGTGGAAGGAATGTCGCGCGGCGCTGTGCAGAGGAGTACGCACGGGGCAAGGGATGAATGATGGGCGGCGCTTCGCGGCGCGGGGGTCCCCTGTCGCCGGGTGTACGAGGAGGTGTTCGACTTCTGACCGGGCGACGCGCCAGAACGGGTCGGCGCACAGCCAACGCCACCCGGCCCTCGCCCCCCTCCGGGCCATACCCCGCGCCGTCGCGTGGCCCCGCTGCGACGCCGCCCGGTGCCGATGCGTAGTGGTGAGGCGAAAGGCGATAACCCGGTAGAAGCCTGCGGGCTTGCGATGTGGCGCGGCGAATCAAGCGTTACGGTATCTGGTTCACCTCACCGTAGACGCTGACCAGCGCCTGCCAGAGTATCCTCGCAAACCAGCCGCGAGAGGCTGGATGATCCTAGTCGTGGAAGCTCCCTGCGCTCGGAAGGTCGGGGAACGCGCCAGCATAGTGGACATACGTGGCGACATCTTCGCGGTGTCCAGAGGCGGACGGGAGATCGGGATAAAGCACCGGATTATCCTGCTGAGCTACCCAATAGCCCCGCGCCACCATCGCCCGTGTCACGAAGCTGACCACCTGCGCTCGCAGCACCCGATCGGTCGGCCCGAAGTTCCCATCTGGATAGCCGAGTGCCACCCCGTGATAGGCGAGCGTCCCGACGTTACGCCAGAGATCCGGGTCGGTCATCCCCTGATCGCGAAAGGGGTTCTGGTGCGCTTCCTGTTCCCAGCCCATCGCTCGGGCAATTAAAGCCGCCATCTGCGCTCGCAGCGTGAGGTCGTCCGGCCCGAACGTGATGGGATCATAACCACGGATGATGTCGCGCGCCGCGAGTTGCATGATCGCGTCGGCACTGGCCGAATCCTCGGGAACGTCGGCGAACGCCGGGCTGGGGGCAAATCTCGCGGCGATGGTGCGGTCACCATTCAGCACTAAGCGAACTGGATTCGCATAGCTGCGAATCGTGCCATTCACCTCCCAACCGATGAATCGCCGCCCCGCATCGGGATTGGCCGTGAGCGTCACCACGCTACCGGTTGGCAACGACCCCGAAACATGATCCGCGATAATTGCGCCACCATCGGGCGAGAGAATAGTCAGCGTGTAGGTTAGAGATGGCGTCGGCGGCGGCACCGGCGAAGAGGGCAAGGGCGAGGGCGAAGGCGTCGGCACCGGCGAGGGCGTCGGCACCGGCGAGGGCGAGGGCGTCGGCGGCGGCACCGGCGAAGGTGTCGGCGAGGGCGAGGGCGAAGGCGAAGGATCGGGGGCCGGGGCAGGTTCAATCTGGAAACTGTGCGAGACATTTACCGCAGCAGTGAAGTTCACATTCCCGGGCTGGTATGCGGTGACGGTGCAAATCCCCTCCGCCAGGAGCGCCACGGTGCGCTCACTGATCGCACATGGTCCTCCATTCGGCACGGAGAATGCGATCGGCAGGCCGGAGGATGCCTGCGCGTCAAGGCGCACGGGGAGTTCACCCAGCGCATGGGTGCCAATTTCAGCGAACGTGATCATCTGCGAGGCCGGGGCAACGACAAGCTGACCAGGTATGGCGTCACTCGGCTTCAGGTTCGCATTACCTGAATAGCTTGCCTCGATCCCGTAGGTGCCGGCATCGACACCAGTAAGGGAGAGCGACCCAGCGATACCGCCGCCATAGCTCGGGATACCGCTCGCCGTGCCCACGATATGCCCATCAGCCCGGCGAACGGTGAACGACACGGTGCCACGAGGGTAGCGTGTCGGCGCGCCCGTCAAAGTTGCGAGGAGGGCGGCGCTCGGCTGACCATAGATGGCGGTGGCGTTCGTCACCACCAAACTCGTTTCGCTCTGCGCCACATCCAGATTGCCGAAGCCGGTGCTCACGCTCAGATTACCGCCGCCGTTGTAGCGGGCCTCTATCGCGTACGGTCCGGCCCCTAGTTCGTAGAGCGAACCGAGCCAGAGCGTGCCACTCGCCCGACCATCCGTCAGCACCCCCGAGCTGACCACGCCGAGGGTTTGCCCGTTGGGATGGCGCGCGGTGAACGTCACGGTGCCCGCATCCACAGTCGCATCGGTAGCGGTAACCCGCGCGGTGAACGTCACCTGCTGATCATCGTAGCGTGCGGATACGTCCGTCACTACCGTATCGGTGGGCGTCGGCTGCGCGATCGCGAAACTTCCGGTGTTACCGGCGGCAATCGCCGACGCGCCGTTGATACCGCGGACCTGCACCGGTAACGAGCGGCAAGAGCAATCGCCTTGTGACGAATCGCCATCGCCAAGTTGTCCAGAGCTGCGAAGCCCCCAGGCGCGTAGCGTACCGTCGCGCAGGAGCGCCACGCTATGATTACTTGCGCTCGCGATTGCCGTTACACCAGTCAAGCCCACCACTGGTACTGGGGTGAGGTGATCGGTAAGCTCGCCCGTGCCAAGGAATCCACCGTTGTTCCGGCCCCAGGCACGGACGGTCCCATCGCGGAGGAGCGCGAGGCTGAACGCGCTACCACCCGCGATGGCGATCACATCGGTGAGCCCGACCACCTGGACCGTAGAGTCCCAAAGATTATCGGTAGTGCCATCACCGAGTTGTCCCACATCATTCCGGCCCCAGGCGCGCACGGTGCCGTCACGAAGTAAGGCCAAACTGTGCGTGTCGCCGCCGGCGATGGCGATCACGTCGTGGAGATCGGGGCGTTCGGTTGGCACGCGGTAGTTTTGCCCTTTGTAGGGATCCGCGCCCCACGTCCGCACGGTGCCATCCGCGAGCAGCGCCATGTTGTGGTACGTACCCGCGGCGATAGCCACCACCCCGCTCAAACCAACGGGGGTAACCGGGGTGGCCGAGAAATTGTCCCGCGAGTCATTGCCAAGTGTGTTGTAGATGTTACTACCCCAGGTACGGACAGTGCCGTCATGCAGGAGAGCGAGGTTATGTCCACCCCCGGCAGCAATAGCCACGACATCAGTCAGACCAGGGACAGCAACCGGGGTTGTACGGGTGACAGCCCCCCCTACTCCGCTACGGCCCCACATCCGAACGGTCCCGTCATCGAGCAGCGCGATATTCTCCAGATCCTTTGCGGAAACTGCGACCACATTAACCAGGCCACCGGGTGGATTCACCGTTATGGGAATGTCACGCTTGATGCTGGTGCCATCGCCGAGCCCGCCGTAATAATTGAAGCCCCAACCATAGAGTCCCTTCGTCGGCGCGACAACTGATGCAGTAGCGGTCGCGGCAGCAACGGGGAAAGCAGGCAGGAAACTCAGGACGAGCACCAGAGCGCAACAATAGCGCAGGCCCCATACGCGCATCATCGATATACCCCACCCGATCCCATTACTCGCTCGTCCGCTGTACCTGGAGAAGTGCCAATCGTCTATGTGTATCACCCTGAACGACGTTTGACAGCATAACGCAGGTAGGGGCGGCCACACATAACCCGATTGGCCCTCTTCAGGCAGGACCTTCGGCTAGAGGGGGAAACTGCACGGGCGTTATCGATGATATTGCTCGAACAACCGCGTACGGGGTAGCCGAATCTGTACACCATACGGTACGCCGCGCACCGCTATCTCCCACGGCGACCCGCGCCGCATCGGAAAGGTACACATGGCTCGGTATACTGAAAGCATCGGGGGGCGCAGCATGAGCGGAGCGGGATAGGCGATAGCGCCCCCGACTCGCCCATGCTGCGCCGGTCGCATGATGGTGTCAGCGCAGCGATAGGCTACGGGGCCGTTTCAAATTCCGACCCGGGGACAGGTGCAGCGAAGACAGGACGCTCGGCAGCGTCGCGCTTCGCCTGTCGGGTAAACCCAGCGGGTGCGTCAACAGAGAGCACCACGCCGACACGCGTGCATGGGCGCATCCATTCATGGCATGGTTTTGGTATGGGTCGGCAGCAACGTGATCGCGGCAAGGGCGATCAGCGATTCTCCGCCCCGAGCAGCCCCCGGATCACGTCCAGCTCGCCGAAGTGCAGGAAGCTGTGGCCGATGATCGTGGCCCAGGATGAACTCGCGCGGGCGCGACGCCCACGCCTCGGCCACCCACCCGGCGCGCGGCCCGAACGCCCCGGCCTCGCGCGCCCGCCCCACGCGCGCCGCCCCGACGATCTCGGGCAGCGCGCCATCCGGCAGCGCCGCGATGAGCGCCCGCGTCCGCAGCCCGACCGACCGCCGATAGTCCAGCAGCGCGTCGAGCGCGATCCGCCCGGCCAGGTCATCGACCTCCGCGCCGTCCATCCCGGTGCCGACATCGCGCCGCGCCACGCCCAGCCGCGCGGGCCAATCGTCGCCATCCAGCACCTGCGCCCCGTCGGTCAGCAGCAGATTCGCCGCCACATCCTCGATCCGCGCCATGTGCCAGAGCAGCCACGCGGGCGGATTGAAGCCGAAGCCCGCCCCCGCCCGCCCGCGCAACTGCGCCTCGCCCAGCCCGCGCAGCGCCGCATCCTGCTTCGCGAACGTCCCCGCCGCCCCGACCCCCGCCGCATGGACGCTCGCGTGCTGACTCATGATCAACGCCCGCCACATCGCTCGCCTCCCCGGCCGTCACCGATCCGCGCCCGCCCACCACGACCGGGCCAGCGTATCGGGCCAGCTTAACAGAACAAGGCGGGTGCCGATCCCCGCACCCGCCCGTGATAGCACTGCCCAACCCCGACAACCGCGTGAGCGCCCCCCTACCCCGCTCACCCGCTACCCGGCACCCGTCATTCCCCTTCGCCCCTCCCGGCCCGCTCCGGGTCCCCGCGCCTCCTGTTCATCATCCCCACTCGTCATTCGTCATTCGCCACTCGTCACTCGTCACTCGTCATTCCCTAATGCCGCCCCCCCTGCCGCCAGTAGTTCAGGATCGCGATCGCGCCGCTGTCGATGCCGCGCTCCTCTTGCAGATATTTCTTGATCGCGGTCATCGCGCGGAACTCGCCGCCACCCCAGATGTAGCGCGGCCCGTCCGGGAAGGTCGTCGCGCGCACCGCGTCGAGCAGCAGATCGTTCTCGCCGGGCGGCAACCCGTCGCGATAGAGCCAGGTGATCGCCAGATCGGCCGCGCTCGGCAACGCCTGCCGCTCGGCGGCGTTCGCCACCTCGACGAGCACCCGCGCGCGCGACCCGGCGGGCAACGCTTCCACAATCGCCCCGATCGCGGGCAGGCCGGTTTCGTCCCCGACGAGCAGTTGCGAGGCGTCGGCTGTCGGCGGGTCGTAGGCCATCCGCGGCCCCCAGACGGCGAGGTGATCCCCCGGCTGCGCCCGCAACGCCCAGGCCGACGCCG
>DATCMP010000440.1:0-2919 GCA_036563365.1 Thermomicrobiales bacterium | reverse complement strand
GTCATGTCGCAACGCGGTCGTGTGCGATATTGCCGCATCGCGCGTCGCGCTGCAAGCCCCTCCCCGGACCGATCCGCCCCTATGCACATCTGAAACTGTGCGATTGGTTGACATATCTTGTGGTAATGGGTATTCTTACCGTGGAGTATGAGCGATGTGGCGCGGGTAAAGATAGGAACGATGATGAGCGACCGGGGTGTGATGGTTGGCGCAGGGGCGACGATGGCCGCAGAGACAGCCGTGCCGACCGTCATCGCTCCCTCGGATCTGGAGTTCGCGTTCTTGCAGCGGTTGGCCTCGTTGGTGCAGCGCCAAGATCGCGCCGGCAACGAGCGAGCACGCACCGTGCTCGCCCATGCCGCGTTCTCCACCTATCTCGATTGCGTCGAACTCGGGCAGGGCGACGAGGCCGAGCGGATTCTCACACGGGACCCGCTCGCCTTGCGCCTCTGGCGACAAGGCCGACCGATCTAAGCTTGCGCGCCATCACTACCACGACGATCACATCATCCGCTGAGGCGTTACAGACGAGCGATACCCGCCGCCGGGTATTCGCTGACGGGAGTACGATGGCTGTTGACCGGCACGATCCTGCGGACGAAGGTGTCACGCAGGGTCACACCTATCGACTCGATCTGGCCCGCTGGTGGGAGCTGCTGGCGGAGCACCTGGCCCACCCGAGCGCCGACATCGCCGTCTTAGAGCTGACGCCCGACCGGGCGCTGGTGTTGCAGAGCGGCTGGGATTGGGCGGGGGTGAAGAGCGTCCTCGACCAGACGATGGCCGTCGCGACGACCCAATTGTTGCAAGAATCGGTCGTGCCGTTAGAGCAGAGCGCGGCGACGAAAGACACCGAGTAACCCCCCTATCTTGCCGTTCATCAGCGCGCCGACCGGGACGAAGTCGGCGCGCTATTGCGTGCGCGGATGAGCTGGCACAATCCTTGCACAACGATGTCGGTTCAAGCGACGTTGTGGCGAACCTTATGGGCGAAGGAGTAGCGCTGTGAATATCGACAAATTAAAGGGGATGGCGATCGTCTCGGTGGCCGAAGGGTCACGCCTGGGGCGGGTCGCCGAGATCCTCATCGAGCCGGGCGCGTTACAGATCGGGGCGGTCAGGGTCGAGCATGAGGGCCAATCGTTCGTGATCCCCTTTAATCTGATCAAGAGTATCGGGTCGGACGCGATCACCGTCGCCAGCAGCCAGGTGACCCAGACGGATGGTGGCTCGTTCGGGACGTTGGTCGGCCTGGGTGACTTCAAGAAGCTCAAGGTTGTGGACGAAAACGGGACCCTCTACGGTGTCGTATCGAGCGTCGAGGTCGATACGGCGACCGGGGCGATCCTCAATTTCGCGGCGCACAAGGGTGGCGTGCTCGGCATTGGCGGCACGACCACCGCGATGACCACCGATCGGGTGCGCGGGATCGGGCCGGAAGTGGTCACCGTGTCGGCGGCTGAGCTGGACCAGGCTGCCCCGGAGTAATCGGCTTCTCGCCTCCAGCGCCCTACCGATTTGACAGGAGACATCGCGCGGCCCTACAATAGCCCTTGCGTCGGTTGCTCGGCAGTCAGCGCAAGAGTTTTTCTGCGCCTGTAGCTCAGTGGATAGAGCGCTTGCCTCCGGAGCAAGAGGTCACAGGTTCGACCCCTGTCAGGCGTACCAGGGCGGCGGATTTTCCCTGATCCGTCGCCACTTTCCCGGGGTTGACCGGCCCCCATCCCCCTCACCCGAGGGGGTACAACATGCCAGATGGCACCTTAGTTTCGCCGTCTTCATCGCCGTTCCAGTTGGCGCTGGACGAATATCTCATCACGCTCGAAAGCGAATACAAGTCGAAGAATACAATCGCGATTTACGGCTACGCCATCGAGCGGCTGCATCGGTTCGTCGGCGATCTCGCGCCCGCGGCCATCGACACGGCGGTGCTGCGGCGCTTCCTGCTGCATCTCCAGAAGGAAGGGCTCTCGGCGACGACGCAGAAGGACTACCTGCGCGCGATCAAGACCTGGCTCCGCTGGCTCGCGGCGGAGGGCGGCTATGGGGTCACCGAGGACGCCGGCGCCCGCGCCAAGGCGCCGCGAGTGGTCCAGGAGCAGATCCAGCCGTTCACCGAGGCCGAACTCAGGGCGCTCGTCGATGCCTGCGAGAAGGCCAGCTGGCGCGGGATGCGCCTGCGCGCGATCCTGGCGCTCCTGCTCGACACCGGGATGCGGGCGTCGGAGCTCTGCGGCCTGCGCCTGTGCGACCTCGACCTCGACCGGAGTACGGTGCTTGTCCTTGCCGCGCATGACAAGACGCGGAAGGGGCGCACGATCGGGCTGGGCCGGAAGGGCCGCCTCGCGCTCGGCCGCTGGTGGACGCGTCAGCGCAGCCGCGTCTCGATGGATCAGTCGCCCCAATCACCCCTCTTCCCTGGTGTCGAGGGTGAGCCGATGACCCCGAATAGCCTGCTCAAACTGGTGAAGCGACTCGGGGCCCGTGCCGGTGTCGCGGACGTCCATCCGCACCGTTTTCGGCACACGTTCGCCATCCTGGCCCTGCGGGCGGGGATGAACCCCTATACGCTGATGCACACGCTCGGCCATACAGATCTCACGATGGTGAAGAAGTACATGGCGATCGTGGATAGCGACGTGTCCGCCGACAAGGCGGCGCGCTCGCCGCTCGACGGCCTGAAGGTGACGTTCTGATTGGGGGCGGTGCACCGTCAGCAGGGGCCGGGGACGATCCCGCCGGACGCCGGCGGGCAGGTTGGCATCCGAGTATTCCCCGTCCTTGCGCCAGCCGCCGCCCCATCGGCGCTGGATGTGCGGCCACGCCGTGGTCTCGGGAGCCGTGACCGGCGGCGGGCGGTGGCACGGTTGCCCGGGTGCTGACCGGCCCCCATCCCCGACGATGACGCGCGGGTTCGGG
>DATCMP010000431.1:0-8320 GCA_036563365.1 Thermomicrobiales bacterium | reverse complement strand
GGCTAAGTGACCTGCGGGCCACTCATCCCCTGACCCGGCAGGGGACCACGGCCTACTAAAGTAGGCTTGGTCCGGTCTTGGCGCGGTGTCCTTCTTTATGGCGCTACTCGATGACTGGCGCTACTCGATGAAGTTACGTTCAGCAGCGAATGTAGTCCACTTCAGTGGACTTCGTGGCCCGCAGGCCATCTAGCGCCGCTTGCAAGCGGCGACCCACCTCTACCGAGCGCCGCTCACCGCAGTAACGAGTCGATCGCCACCACCACATCCCCATCACCCAGCCCGCCATCCCTCGGCCCCCCTCGCCGCCCGGCGACGGAACCGACCGCCGGGGTCGCGTGTTATACTACGGTGCAGGGCAGAGGCCCGGTCCACGAGGAGGAGGCATGGTCCATGACCAGCGGGAGACGACACGGTTGTCCCCGGCGGAGCCAACGATGACCCCGACAGACGATAGCGCGCTCGTCGGGGCAACCGCTGTGGAGGCTGAACCGTCCGATCGTCGCCGCGCATTCACCTTCGCGCGCGAACTGGTCGAGACGATCTTGCTGACCCTGGTGATCTTCGTCGCCGTGCGGACGCTGGTGGTCAACTTCCGCGTCGATGGCGAGAGTATGCACCCGAGCCTCACCAACGGGCAGTACCTGCTGGTCAACAAAGCGGTCTTCTTCCACTTCGATCTCAACGCCGTCCGCAATATCCTCCCCGGCGAGGACACCAACGCCAAGGATGTCGTCTACCTCTTCCACCCGCCGCAGCGGGGCGACATCATCGTCTTCCAGCCGCCCGTCAACTCCGATAAGCCGTATGTGAAGCGCGTGATCGGCCTCCCCGGCGATCGGGTGGCGATCCGCAACAATCAGGTCTTCGTCAACGGCACGCCGATCGAGGAGCCGTATATCGCCGCCCCGCCGCACTACACCTATCCGGTCGGCGGAGGGGAGTACACGGTGGCGGCGGGGAATATCTTCGTCCTCGGCGACAATCGCAATAACAGCAGCGATTCGCACGCCTTCGGGCAGGTGCCGCTCGACAATGTGATCGGCAAGGCGATCGTGTCGTACTGGCCGCCGGAGGGGTTCGGCATCATCCCGCACGAACGGTACAAAGGGCTCGACGGGCGCTGACCGCGCGACACCCCGATCAGCGGGACGATCAGCCCGCGATTAATTGCAGGCGTTGCGCGCGGGGGAGTACAATGCAAGGGGGCATCGCCGTCTTGCACCGTCGTAGCCGAGCCCGCCATGACGACAGTCGGCCCCAGAGCGCGCCCCGGAGCGATGGCGCGCCGCAGACCCAGAAAAAGGACGGGCGACGATGATTGAAGCGGTAGTCGATAGTATCCGCGTCAGCCTGGTGACCCAGCAGCGGGTCGTCTTCCTGCGCGAAGTGAGCGGAGAGCGCCATCTGCCGATCTGGATCGGCCCGTTCGAGGCCGAGGCGATCGCGATGGAGTTGCAGGGCGTCCAATCGAAGCGCCCGCTCCCCTATGATTTGCTGAAGACGGTCATCGCCGATCTCGACGGCAAGATCAGCCGGATCGAGGTCAGCGAGTTAAGCGACGGGATCTTCTACGCTCGGATCGTCATCGATCTCAACGGGCGGCAGGTGCAGGTCGACTCGCGACCGAGCGACGCGCTGGCCCTCGGCGTGCGCGCCAAAGTGCCGATCCTGGTCGCCGAGAGTGTGATGGACGAGGCTGGCGTCGAGCTCAATACCAATGGCGAGGACGAGGACGAGGAGACGACCCTCGAATCGCCCACCGCCGAGAGCAAGCCCGCCGCGCCGGTCAACGAGGAGAAGTTGTCGGTCTTCCGCGACTTTATCAACAGCCTCGACATCGACGATTTGGGCAAGAAGAAAGAAGACTGAGCAACGCGCGTTGCCCGCCCATAGGGGGTCGGGCGGCGCGCATCCGAGGGTCTACGGGGCATGGAATTCGAGCAGGATCGGGAACGTTCGCCCGAAGAAGCCGCCCGCGAAGAGCGTATCAAACGCCTGATCCTCGCCGCCGTTTCCCGTTGCAGCGCCTGTCGCCGCGGCTATACGCTGACCGACTTCGCGGTGATCGGCCATCGCGAACACCTCTGGATGGTGACGGTGATCTGCGCCGAGTGCCGTCACCAGGGTTTCATCACCGCCGTCATCCAGGGTCGCCCGACCGCGAAGAACAAGCCCGCCCAGGTGCCGCTCCTCGAACTCTCCCCCGCCGAGCACGCCCGCTTCGCCATCGCCACCCCGGTCGCCACCGATGACCTCCTCGACCTCCACCTCTTCCTCGATGAATTTGATGGCGACTTCGCCAAGCTCTTTGGCGTCGGGGACGAGTAATACGGCAGGCGACTGAAGTCGCGCCTCGCGGGCCTGCGGGCCACAAAGCCGCCCTGCGGCGGCTAGGTTCGCTATCGACATGGTGGCGGAAAATTGAGCGCTGCATCACAACAATCTTAGCCCGCGTAGGCGGGCTTTGTGGCGCGTGAGCGCCCGCGAGGCGCGGCTTCAGCCGCCAGCCACCTCTCAACCATACCAAATAGTCAAGACAACGGCGCGCCCCTCTTTCTGCAAACTGCCGTATAATCCGCCAGTCAAAACAAACTGAATGCGAAATGCAGGGAAGGGGGCGGGGATGCAGTACGGGTGGCGCACGGTCGACCGGATCGAGCCGACCGGCGAGCGGGGGATGGTCGCGGCGAAGAGCCAGGCGGCGAGCGAGGCGGGCGCGCGGATGTTCGCGCTCGGCGGCAACGCGATGGACGCCGCCATCGCCGCCGCCTTCGCCAGCGGGGTGGTCGAGCCGATGATGAGCGGGCTCGGCGGCGGCGGCGTGATGATCGTCCACGACCCCGCCGACGGGCAGACCTCCTGCGTCGAGTTCGGGATGCGCTCGCCCGCGCTCGCCACGCCCGACTGCTACGAACTGGCCGAAGGGCGCTCCACCGAGGTCTTCAAGTGGCGCGCGGTCAAGGACGAGGCGAATACCGTCGGCTATCGCGCGGTCGCGGTGCCGGGCGCGGTCGCCGGGTACGCAATGGCGCTGGAACGCTGGGGCAAGCTGCCGCTGGCGACCGTGATGCAGCCCGCGATCGAACTGGCGGCGAGCGCCCTGCCGGTCGGTTGGTACCACGCCGTCCTCGTCGGGCGCGAGGTGCGCCGCCTGCGCCAATTCCCGGCCTCCGCAGCGACCTTCCTCGATGACCGCGCGGCACCACGCGCGGTCGATCTCGATGGCGTCGGCGGGCGACTCCAACAGACCGACCTGTCGCGCACCCTGACGCAGATCGCCGCCGAGGGGCCGGACGCCTTCTATCGCGGGTCGCTCGCCGCTGCCATCGACGCCGATATGCGCGCGAACAACGGCTTGCTGCGCGCCGATGATTTGGCCGCCTATCGCGCCGTCATCCGCCCCGCGCTGACCTTCCCCTACCGCGCGCAGACGATCGCGACCGTGCCGGGGCCGTTCGGCGGCGTGACGATGGCCGAGATGCTGCGGACCCTCGACGGCTTCGACCTCCGCGCCTGCGACTCCCCCGCCGCCGCCTGCCACCTGATCGCCGAGGCGTCGCTGCTGGCCTTCGCCGACCGCTTCGCCCACCTCGCCGATCCCGAGGTCGTGCCGACACCATTCGCCGGGCTGCTGACCGATGACTACATCGCCGAGCGTCGCGCCCTGATCGATCCGCAGCGCGTCGCCACGAAAGCCGTGGGCGACCCGTGGCGCTACGAGCCGGGGGGCAAACCGGGCGCGATGCCGCTCGCCAGCGCCCCCGGCCCGGCGCGCAGCAACACGACCCACCTCTGCGCCGCCGACCGCGACGGCCTCGCGATCAGCCTCACGTCCACCCTGATGTCGAGTTTCGGCAGCGCGGTCACGATCCCCGGCACCGGTATCCTGCTCAACAACGGGATGTCGTGGTTCGACCCCGAGCCGGGCCGCGCCGCCTCGCTCGGCCCGAATCGCCGCCCGCTGACGAACCAGACCCCCGCGATCGTCCTCGATGGCGGCAAGCCCCGGCTCGTCGTCGGCGCATCGGGAGGGCGACGGATCCTCGACGCGGTGGCACAACTGATCATCAAACACGTCGACTTCGGTCGCAGCCCGCAGGCGGCGATCAGCGACAGCCGGATGGATTGCAGCGAGGGCCGCCTCCTGCTCGATGACCGCCTCGGCCAGGAAACGATCGACGCCCTCGGCGCGATGGGACACACCGTCGTGCCGGTGCAGAACGATTTCTTCGGCGGGGCGTTCGCCAGCCCCACCGCGATCGGCTACGATCCCGACGGCACCCTGCGCGGCGGGGCCGATCAGTTCTACCCGGCCATTGCGGTGGGGGTGTGAGGGGGGAGACGGGTAGGCGGGCGGCTGACGTGGGTAGTCAGGGGACAGCCGATGATAAGCCAACCCGGGACTGAAGTCCCGGCTAAGGGCTGCGGCCACAAAGCCTACTAAAGTAGGCTAGATTCGGCGGCAACACAGTGCCTATCAATATGGCAGTGCCTAACAACGAACTTAGTCCACTTCAGTGGACTTTGTGGCCGCAGCCCTTAGCCGGGATTTCAATCCCGGTCTGCCCGCAATGACACCGCCTTCGCAAATCAGATCACCCACTGATTGTTAAAGACCCTACCGAACTACCAACCACAAAGGAGCACTACCGCGCATGATCATCGAATGGAACACCCATCTCTTCTCCAGCGACCGGACCCGTTACCCGATCCACCCGCGCGCCGCCTACACCCCGCGCGCGGAGATGCTCGCCGCCGATCCGCTGGCCGAGTACCTCACGCGGATGGACACCCTGGGGATCGACCGCGCCGTCCTCGTCCAGCCCGAGCCGTACGGCGACGACCACAGCCTTGTCCTCGACGCCCTGCAACGCGAGCCGGAGCGACTGCGCGGCACCGCCTTCGTCTACCCCGATGACCCCGCCGCGCCGCAGAAACTCGTCGCGCTGGCCTGGCGCGAGCCCCGGATCGTCGCCGTGCGCTTCCACGCGCACCGGGGCAAGGAGCAGTACCTGGGCAGCTTCACCGATGACAATGTCGGCACGATCTGGCGCCGCGCCGCCGATCTCGGGCTATTCATCGAGTTGCACATCGGCCCGAACTACGCCGCCAGCGTCGCCGCCGCCCTCCAGACCCTGCCGCGCATCCCGGTCCTGATCGATCACCTCGCCGAGCCGCAGCTGGGGACGCCGGAAGAGTACGAGGAGGTGCTGGCGCTGGCGCGGTTCGACAACGTCTACATGAAACTCTCCGGCCTCGGCCACTTCGGCCAGGAGCCGCCGCTCTACCCCGACCTGCTGCCGATCACCCGGCGCGTGGTCGACGCCTTCGGGCCGGACCGGATGGTCTGGGGCGACGACGTGCCGGGGACGGTCGATACCCACCTTGCCCATCTCTCCGAGGCCGACCGCGCCAAGGTGAAGGGCGGTAACCTGGCGCGGCTGCTGAAATTCGCCTGAACGGGGCGCGGAGATTCCAAACGACATCCAACAAGCGTACACTTGGATAAGCCTCGGCGTGCGCCGGGACGAAGCGATAGAGGGAGGGAAACCATGCGGAGATTTCGTCGCGGCATCCTGCTCGTGGTCGCGCTCCTGGCACTCGGTATCGGCGGCACGCTCGCCGCGACCGACCGCTACATCCTGCCCGGCGACACCGTCTTCCCGGAAGGGATCGCCGCCGGGACGCAGCCGGGCGAGTTCTTCGTCGGGAGCACGACCAGCGGTGCCGTCTATCGCGGGACGATCGACGCCCCGACCGCCGCGATCTTTCTGCCGGGCGGGGCCGATGGACGCACCGATGTGCGCGGACTGAAGGTAGATAGTCGCGGGCGGCTCTTCCTCGCGGGCGGCAGCACCGGGCAGATCTTCGTCTACGATGGCGCGACGAAAGGCTTACTCGCCAAGTTCGCCACCGGCCTGACGCCGAGCTTCGTCAACGACGTGACGATCGCCCCGAATGGCGACGCCTATTTCACCGACTCCAACAGCCCGGCGATCTACCGGATCGCCGCCGATGTCGCCGCGCCGGACGCCTTCTCGCGCTGGATCGACCTGACCGGTTCGCCGATCGTCTACGGTCAGGGCTTTAACCTCAACGGGATCGCCGCGAGCGCCGACGGCAAATACCTCGTCGTCGTGCAGTCGAATACCGGCAAGCTCTTCCGCATCACGATCGCCACCAAGGCGGTCAGCGAGATCGACCTCGGCGGCCAGAGCGTGATGGCCGGCGACGGCCTGCTGCTCGATGGGCAGACCCTCTGGGTGATGCGGAACGCCGCCGCGACCCTCGTCACCCTGCAACTCTCCGCCGATTTCGGCACCGCCAAAATCGTCACGACCACCACCGACCCCGATTTCGACTTCCCGACCACCTTCGCGCGGGTCGGCGAGCGGCTACTGGTCGTCAACTCGCAACTGAACAAGCGGACGGCGAACCAACCGCCGACCCTGCCATTCACTATCGTCGGCCTGCCGATCCCCGGCACCACCTCGTCGCCGGTCCCCTCGACCGGCCCGACACCAACGTCCGCGACCGTGCCGACCGCGACACCGACCGCCGCCACGACGCCGCGCCCAACCGCGCCCCTCACCCCGACGCCAGCCGCGCCGCCCGCGCCGCCCGCCACCGGCAGCGGCGGCAATTTGCCCGGCCTGCCGAACACCGGCGCTGGCGGTGCGCCGACCGACGCGCCGTTCATCGCCGCCCTCGCCGCCACCTTCGCCGTCCTCACCCTCGGCGCGGTCGGCCTCGTTCGTCGGCGCAACCGCCGCGCGTAAGCTACGGACCTCTCCCCGCCGCTGCGGCGGCGATCCTCCCTTAAAGAGGGAGGGTAAAGTGGGAGTCGGAAGATGAGCAACGCCCGCCGCCCCTCTCCCAATACCGGCAGAGGGGCGGCGAACGAACATTGTCCGGTTCATCCGGATGCGAGCCGGGTGTAAGGGCCATGCTCCTCCCCCATCCCAGGAGCCCACACCGATGCTCAAACAACTGACCGTCGCCGCCCTCTTCCTCATCCTGACGGCGCTCATCGCTATCCCAACCGCCATCCTGCTCGAACAGCAGCCGCAAGGAGCCGCGATCCACCCCACCCCCGAACAAAATAGCGCCCTGATCGCCGCCGCGCGACGCGGCGACGAGGCCGAGGTACGCCGACTGCTGGCGGCTGGCGCGAGCGTCACCGCCACCGATGAGAGCGGCAGGACGGCGCTGATCGCCGCCGCGTACGGCGACCACCTCGCGGTCGCGCGGCTGCTGATCGCGGCGGGGGCCGATGTTAACGTGCAGGACCAGAGCCAGCAGAGCGCCTACCTCATCCCGACCGCCGATGGCTCGGTGGCGATGCTGCGCCTGACCCTCGCGGCAGGCGCTGACGTCCGCCGCACCGACAGCTACAATGGCACCGGCCTGATTCGCGCGGCCGATCGCGGCCATGTCGAGGTCGTCCGCGAATTGCTGAAAACGCCGATCGACGTGAACCACGTCAACCGCCTCGGCTGGACGGCGTTGCTCGAAGCGGTCATCCTCGGCGACGGCGGCGCGAACCACACCGAGGTCGTGCGCCTCCTCCTGGCGCACAGTGCCGACGTGAACATCGCCGACAAGGGCGGCCTCACCCCGCTCGCCCACGCACGGCAGCGCGGCCAAGGCGAGATCACGGCGTTGCTCGTCGCCGCCGGGGCGAAGTAGGACGCGGGGACGATCACCGCAGAGGCGCAGAGAGACAGAGGGTCGCAGAGGGGGGCGTGGGGCCGGGGAACGAGAGGGAATAAAGGGGAATTGTGGTCTATCGACTGCATGTTCGTTACAAGATTCCGTTCATGCAAGCACTTGTTACACATTTCGCTGGAAGTACGAACTTATCGCTCGAAGACGATTTATCGGCCTGCACAACATCGCTGGCCCAAATGAGTACGGTCTCCTGGGAGCCCCGTGCGCCACTCGTACGAAATACACTCACCCCCACACTTGATTTCGTCGTCATCCCGCTACGGCCAGCGATAGTGCCGCTTATTCGTGATACCATCTTACCCCGCATAGGGCTAGCGAGGCGTGTGATTCATCTCCAAATCGAGCAGAATGGCACCCTCGTTTTCGCAGCTGTCGATAATTTTGGGCCAGAGGGTACATGGATCAGCGATCGGGTGCCGGTAGCAATGCTCGAAGATTTACGGGCGCGAGGCGTATTGAAAAGCTATTGCGTAGATGTGATCGAGTCTACATAGCGAGCGCGCGTCAGGACATGCTGCTATGCCAGTCCACTTGAATGGACTTCGTGGTCGCAGGGTACCTAAGTACAGTCAAGCGAGGTTCGCGG
>DATCMP010000426.1:0-14053 GCA_036563365.1 Thermomicrobiales bacterium | reverse complement strand
GTGACGGTGATATCATCAAGGCGGAGACCCTTGAGGTGAGGGAGCAAGGCAGCAGCATGCACCGGTAACTTCTCCAGTCACCCGGCCCATCCCCATCCCGGAATTGTACGATCCCACAGCACCAGAATTGGCGCAGAGCCGGATTTCCCGCCATTTCATCGCGCGGTTCGCCGCATCCAAGGAGGAACGCCGTGTCAGTTGATGATGTCCTCGCGGCGATCGACCGCGACCGCGACGGTGCCATCGCCGCGCTCGCCCGCTTCGTGCAGCAGGCGAGTATCGCCGCGCAAGGTGTTGGCTTGGCGGAGTGTGCCGCGCTGACCAGCGATCTCTTGCAGGCCGATGGTATCCCTGCGGAGATGTATGAGCTGCCGGGTGGTCCACCGATCGTCATCGGCCGACTCGCCGCCGCCGGATCGGGTGCCGATCCGACGCGTACCCACTTCTGTTACGCCCACTACGATGTGCAGCCGGTCGAGCCGATCGAGCGCTGGACCGATCCACCGTTCGGCGGTACGATCCGCGACGGGCGGCTCTGGGGGCGTGGCGCGAGCGACAACAAGAGCGGGGTGCTGGCCTTCAGCAAGGCGGCGAAAGCCTGGATCGAGGCGGCGGGTGGCCCACCGGTTAACCTCCTCCTGTTCGTGGAAGGGGAGGAAGAGATCGGTTCGCCGCACCTCGGCCCCTGGTGCGAGGCACACGCCGAATTGCTGGCTGCCGACGGGATGTTCTGCCTCGATGGTGGGATCATCGAGTCGGCGGGAGTGCCCGAGGTCGCCCTGGGGTTGAAGGCGATCCTTTACGTCGAGCTACGCGCGACCGGTGCCGCCGACGATGTCCATTCGCTGAACGCGGCGATCGTGCCGAGTCCGGCCTGGCGGCTCGTACGCGCCCTGGCGACGTTGCGTGACGATGACGGCACGATCCTCATCCCCGATTGGCTCGATGGCTACGAGCAGCCGACAGCGGCGGATGAGTCGCTGGTCGCCGCCGAGGTGGGGCGGGTCGATGCCGCGACGTGGCGGCGCGAACTCGGTATCGACGCTTTCCCACACGATCTCGATCTCACCGGTGCCGTACGCGCGCGTCGCTACCACCCGACCTGCAATATCTGCGGCCTCACCGCCGGGTACGGCGGGCCGGGGACGAAGACGATTGTGCCGGCACAGGCGACAGCGAAACTGGATTTCCGCCTGCCACCCGACCTGAAACCGGAGGTGCAGTTGGAAAAGCTCCGGCGTCACCTCGACGCGCACGGCTTCGCGGATATCGTCATCCATCATTATGGCCCCGGCGAATGACCGATCAAGACCCCACCCGAGGCCCCGATCGCGCGGGCGATCGAGCGCGCGGCGACGCGCTGCTTCGGCGCGCCGCCGGTCACGATGGGGCTCTCGGCGGAAGGGACGATCCTGCGCCATGTCCCGATGCCGCTGGTCCTGACCGGTTTCGCCAACGCCGACTGCAATCTGCACGCGCCCGATGAGAACATCATCCTCGATGATTACATCCGAGGGATCAAGTATGCCGCGACGATTTTCGCCGAGTTCGCCAGCGACGCGGGTCCGGTCGATTAAGTGACCGCCCCTCCGGTGAGCAGCCCGTACTCCCGCGCGACCTCGTGCAGGGTCAGGCAGAGCTCGATCGAGGCGTCGATCTCATCCTTGAAAATCGAGACACTCTCGATGTTGAGTCCGAGCGGCAGGGTACGCGTATAGTCCTGATCGAGGATCCGCCGCAGGTGGTCGCGACAGATCGCGATCGAGCGGGACAGCGGCGCGGGATCGTTCAGGATGGCGGTGGCGGTTTCATCCGAGATCGCCACGCCGAGCCAGCGGATGAAATCGAGCGTCTTCGGCCGACCGCAGGGGGCGAAGGTGAGGATCACGCGGCGCGGCGCGTTGCCGCTCTCCGCGCACTCGCGCGCATAGTCGCCGAGTAGTCCGATCGTCGGCGCGGTCGCGTAGACCGCCTGCGAGATGAAGAAGTCGCAGCCATTGGCCGCTTTCCGCAGCATCCGCGCGCTCTCGCTGTGCTCTTGCCCATGCCGCTCGGCGATGGCGACACCACCGAGGGTGAAGCCGTCCGGGTGGTTCGCGGCCATCTTGATCGCTTGCGGCAGGGGTAATGAGCTGACCCTACCGCGCGTCGTGGGCAGGCCCACGAGCGAAAGATAGCGGACCCCGTACACCTGCCGTGCCTCGGTCAACCACGGCTCCCAGGTTTCCTCGGTCATATCCGCGATGCACTTATAGGTGATGGTCGGCTTGGCGAGCAAGTCGTGCAGGCGGCGGCTGTAGGCGCGCGGCTCGGTCGTCGGCAAATATGGGAACGGGCGCGGCACCGTCGTGCGCCCATCTTCATCCTGCACGTCGTAGACGACCAGCCCATCGATCGGCAGCGGGGCGATCCGCTCTGCCAGGCGTGTCGCCGCGCGCATGATCCGTTCTTCCGGCGCGTCGGCGCGTGGCGGCGTCGTGCCGTACAGGGTGACGAATTGCCCTGGGCTTGCCAGGTTGCTCTGAAAGTCCATTCTGCTCCGCCTCGAGTTCAACGCTGATCCGCGCTATCCCTGCTACCCCACAATCCCGCGCATGGAATTATCTGGTGCTCCGCGCGATAGTGGACTATTGCGCCGGTTGTGTTAGTCTACCCCATGCACGCAGTCATGAGACGCGAGGACAGTACCGTGGAAGAGTGTACGCAGGGCTCTCCGCCGGGGGCAGAGCCGAGCGCGAGCGTCGAAACCTTCGCCACTTTCTTCGAGGCGGTCTCGGAAGGGATGGCGCTCGTCGAACAGGGGCGAATCACGGCGGTGAATCGTACCGCCGCGATGATCCTCGGGCGTACGTCGGCGGAGTTGATCGGCAGCAACGCGCTCGACTTACTCGCGCCACCGTTCCGCGCGTTCGCCGCCGAGCGCAGCGCGTCCGATTACGAGCGCCC
The DNA here is from genome assembly GCA_036563365.1 of Thermomicrobiales bacterium. Taxonomy (GTDB): domain Bacteria; phylum Chloroflexota; class Chloroflexia; order Thermomicrobiales; family CADCWN01; genus CADCWN01. The sequence goes on along the minus strand of DATCMP010000426.1, from coordinate 11,107 downwards.
CTCCGAACTCGAGGTCTTACGCCCGGATGGCTCGGTCGTGCCGATCCAGATGATCGCCCGGTCGATCCGTTATGACGGGCGGATGGTGCGGTTGATCACGATCCAGGACATCAGCGCCCGGAAACACGCCGAGGCCGCGTTGCGTGCCAGCGAGGCGCGTTTCCGGGCGCTGGTCCAGCATTCGTCCGATGTGACGATCATCCGCGATCTCGATGGCACGATACGCTATATGAGCCCGATGGCCGAGCAGGTCTTCGGCTATACGGTCGCGGAACTGATCGGGCGTAATCGCGCCGACCTGGTCCACCCCGACGACTTCGCGGCGATCGCCGCGTCGGTCGCGCGAATCCAGGCCGAGCCGGGTGTTCATGCGCCGATCGAATACCGCGTGCGCCGACGTGATGGCACCTGGCGTTTCCTGGAAGGGACGGCGACGAATCTGCTCGATGAGCCGGGTATTGAGGGGATCGTCGTCAACGCGCGCGATATTACCGAGCGTAAGCTGATCGAGCAGGAGCGCGACGCCACCCTGCAACGCGAGCAGCAGGCCCGACGTGAGGCCGAAGCGGCGGTGCGGGCGCGCGATGAATTCCTCGCGATCGCCTCGCACGAGCTGAAGACACCGCTGACGGTCATCAAAGGCAACGCGGAGATGTTAGCCCGCCAACTGGAGCGGGCGACACCCGATGAAGAACGGATACGCCGTCTGGTCGCCCGGGTGCGTACCCAACTCGATCGCTTCGAGGAAATGGTCAACGATCTGCTCGATCTCTCGCGACTGCGGCACGGCCAGCTCGCGCTTCGCAAGCAGCCGCTCGATCTCGTCGCGCTGGCGGCGACGGTGATCGAACGGTTCCAATCGCGCGGCGAGGAGGGTGCCAAGCACGCGCTGACATTGGAGGCCCCGGGTGCCGTCTCCGTGGTCGCCGACGCGGAGCGGATCGAGCAGGTCTTGACCAATCTCCTCGGCAACGCGATCAAATATTCGCCAGCGGGTGGGGCGATCGATGTCGAAGTACGCACCGAGGCGGACGACGCGGTGCTGCGCGTGACCGATCAGGGGATCGGTATCGCGACCGATGAGCAGCAGCGGATCTTCGAGCCGTTTAACCGGACGAGTGCCGCAGCGGCGGTGGCGAGTGGTGCCGGTATCGGGCTGTACGTCACGGCGCAGATCGTCGCGGGCCACGGCGGGACGATCACCGTCACCAGCCAGCCGGGCCAGGGTAGCCGCTTTGCGGTGCGCTTGCCGCGCGGGGGGTAGAACGGTCGTCGCTAGTCGGCAGCGCAAGTTCGCTGCTGGCGTAGTGCTGTAACATCACCACCCCAGCTACGACCTATCTACCGGCGACCACCCCCTTCCCACGCCGCCTCGTCGCTGTGGAGCGCTTCGGCGATCGTATAGCCGGAACTCGCCGCATAGGCGGCGATGTGTCGGTCGGTGGCAACCCTGAAGGCGATGTACGCCTCGCTGGCGGTGCCCGAATTCTGGTCGAACGCCGGATCGTAGGTGCCGCTTTCCCGTTGAAGCCGGGCTGTGTCGGCGGGGGGCTCATCCGTGGCGACGGCTGCGGTATCCATATCCGGTGCCCCTTGTGCCAACACCGAGACCGGATGCTCGGAACGCTGCCGCGATGATACCAGCCCCAGCCGTTCCAATTCGTCACAGAGACGCGCGAACGCCTCGTGGTACTCTCCCTGTTGCAGTGGTTCCGCGGATGAATCGGCGAGCGAGGTATGAAGCGATACCGTGAGGCGACGCAGGCTGTAACTGAACGACTGTTCCAGCAAGAGCACCTGCGGGTTGTGGACTAAATCGTCGTGGCGTTCGGGGGAAAGGCCGTAGCGCAACAGCCCGATCAGTTGCTGTATCGTCAGCAACATCCGCAAGATACTCTGCTCCACGCGCGGCGGGTGGCTGTAGTAGAGGATCGGGTGCGCCTCGTGATTCTCGGTCAGTTCGAGCAGTTCGAGCGCCATCTCGCGCAGGCGATCGTCCATATCGCCGTTCCAGCGACCATCGCTGAGCAAGTAGCGGCGCAGCATCGGCACACCGCTCGTCTGCCCGGCGACTTCCGCGTCGAGGGCGGTCGCGCGGATTCTCAGTCGCGACAAGGCCGGATAGACCGCCAGGACATAGGCGACGGCGAACGAGATCGTCGCCATGCCACTGCCCGCCTCGAGGATCGCCAGGGCCCGTAACGGCTTCGTGAGCGGGGTGATGTCGCCGTAACCGAGCGTGAAGAGCGTCGACCCGCTGACATACAGGGCGTCGAACCAGGAGCCGGTCGCATCCGGCGGCATATCGAACGCCGCCGGATTGCCGATCCACGGATAGTACAGCAACGCGAAGCCGCCGCCGAGCAGGATGAGCCAGAGCAGGATCAGCCCGCCGATGAGCAGGGGCAGGCCGGCGTAGAGCAACCTGTCCGCGCGAGGCGCGAGCTTCGATAGGATGCAGAGGATGCGCCACGCCGCCCGGTGGAAGCGATTACTGAGCGGGCTCTCGATCCCCGGATGGAGTACGGTCGCCCACAGGTCGAAGTAGACGGCCAGCAGGATGCTCGTGCCGAGCGCGGTACAGACGATCGTCAGGAGCATCGTACCTCTTGGCCCCATTATCCGCGCTTAAATTGCCGTCGGAAGAGTTGGGTGCTGAGCAGGAAGAGGATCGCCGCCATCGCCGCGAGCGCCCCGAGCAACCAAAGTTGCGGCTGTTCGCCGCGCAGCATCACCGATTGCAACGCGCGGATCCCGTAGGTGACCGGCAGGGCATAGGAGACGACCCGCACATATGGGGCGAGCGATTCGAGGCCGAGGAAAAATCCGCCGAAGAACACCGAGGCCAGCAGGACGAGCATCGAGAACTGCACCGCCTGACTCTCGCTATTCGAGATCGCCGAGATGAAGAAGCCGAACGAGAGCGAGGCGAGGATCAGCAACACGACCACCAGGGCAAACGGACCATACCCCGCGAGGATATGCGCGCCCAACCCGAAGTGCATCGCCGCCGCGAGGGCAGTCCCGAGGATCGCCGTGAGCAAGAAGTAGGCGAGATATTTCCCGACCGCGATCTCGCCCGCACCGGTCGGGGTGACGCGGAAGAGTTCAACCGAGCCGAGCAAGCGCTCGCGTACCAGCGTGAGCGCCGTCAGCGTGACCGCGATGTGCTGGATAAGCAGGGCGATCACCGCCGGGGCATAAAACTCCACGAAGTCCGGCGTGATCGCCGAGATATTCTGCGACTTCGCCTCGAACGGCGAGACGAGAATCTCCGGCGGGATGAGCTTCAACTGGTCCGATGATTGCCCGATAACGTTGGTGTCCTGCCCGATCTGCTCGGCTATCGTCTGCTGTTGCTGGCCCGTCCGGCCTGCTTGCACGTCGCCTTGCAAGCGGCTGATATTGTCGTCGATCCGCCCGACCGCACCTTGTGCGTTGGTGAGCGCTTGGCCCTGTTTGGTCTGCTGCGGGTTTTGCACGTTCGTGAAGAGCGCGACCCCGCCGAGCAACTGCGCCGAGGTGAGGAGGTTCTGCTGCGCCCTGGCATTGCTCTGCCTGAGGGCGGCGAGCCGCGCGAGGGCGGTATCGCGGTCGCCGCTGGCTAATGCCGTGCGGAGCGATCCCGCATCCCCTTGCATGGTCGTCGCGATCGCCTTCGTTTCCTCGGCTCGCTTTTGATCCCCGCCTTCACCGGCCCCGCCCTGCTTCAGCGCCTCGACCAGGATCCGCTTGTTCAATTCATTGGTTTGCACATAGGCATAGTAGTTGACCCACTGCGCGGTCAGCGGGTCGATCTCGTTGTAATCGACTTGCAGGGTGGCGCGCTGCCCGTTCAACACGGTGGCATAGGCGTCCTGGGGGAAGTAGATCACCGCCTGGATCTGCCGATCCGCGAGGCGTTGTCGCGCCGTTTGACCATCTTCCGTGACCGAATCCAGCACGAACGGCTTGGCGAAGGCGTCGCGGTATTGCTCGGCGTTATCTGCCAGTGGCGAGCCGGACGGGAGGACGACCACGGTCCTGATGTCGCGCGGGGTGGCGGCGTAACCGACGCCGAAGAGGAAGAGGATCAGGAAGGGGCCGAGGACCAGGCTGAGCAAGAGTCGGGGTTGTCGCCGTACCTCGGTCAGTTCTTTGCCGATGAACGAGTTGATCCGCACCAGCACGCGGACCAACCGACCCCACGGACCCGATTCGCGTTTCGCCCCACGCGGCATCTGCCGTTGCACTTCCGCAGTGGCCTTACTCGCCATATTCTTCCGCCCCGCTCACATCCCGGCCACTGGCCTTGAGGAGTGTCACAAAAACGTCGTTGAATGAGAGTCGCTGCTCTTCAATCGCCTGTACCGTGCTGCCGCCTTCTTGCACCGCGGCAATAATTTGGGGGATTAATTCGCCCGCATTCTCGACCGTCAACCGTAGCTGATCGTCGCTGAGGAAGCGCAGGCTCCGCACACCGCGCAAGGCGCGCAGGCGCGCGATCATCGGGCGGTCGAGATCGGCGATCGTGACATCGATCAGATCGCCGCCTGAAGCCTGCTGTCGCAACGCATCGGGCGGACCGCTCGCGACGATCTTCCCCCGATCCATCAGCACCACCGTGTCGCAATACTCCGCCTCGGCGATATATTGCGTTGTCACGACCTGGGTACGACCGTTCGCCTGGATGTTGCGGAACTCTTGCCAGAGCTGTTCGCGCAGGATCGGGTCGATCCCCGCCGTCGGTTCATCGAGGAAGATCAGATCGGGCTCGTGGATGAGGGTCGCCGCGAGCATCAGGCGACGTTGCATCCCCCCGGAGATGTCGCCCGCGAGCTTGTTGCGGTGCGCGGCGAGTCCGACCAGCTCGAGGAGCACGTTACGCTGTCGGCGACGGCGGAATGGGCCGAGGCCGTAGGTGGCGGCGGCGAAGTTGAGGTTCTCGCTGACGGTCAGCGTCGGATAGAGGACGAATTGTTGCGGGAGATAGCCGATCCGCTCGCGGGTCGGGCGGCGGATGTGGTGCGAGGGCTGGCCGAACACCTGACAAGAGCCGGTCGTCGGCTCGTAGACCCCGAGGAGTAAGCGCACCGTTGTCGTCTTCCCGCAGCCGCTCGGCCCGATCAGCGCGACCAATCCTCCCACCGGAACGGTGAGGTTGATGCCCTGCACCGCGTCGAATTCCCCGAACCGCTTGCCGACCCCCTGCATGACCACGATCGCTCCGTCGCCCTGTGCGGCCCTGACGTTCCGGCTGTCCACCGCCCCTGTGGTCGGTGGTGGTGCGGCAGGCGGCGGAGGCGGCACATTCATCTCTGGCCCGTTCGGTGCTTGTTCGATCATCGTTTTGCCTCAGGGAGTGGCGCACCGTTGCGTTGCCTACGAACGCATACGGTGACGCTATAGCGTACCGGGATTCCTCAACGCGCTGGATTGGGTAAGGAAGCGGGTGCGCTGCCATCGCGCCCCTCAAACGCGCCATCATCGCCGCGTTCCTCGACCGGCGTCTCGACTTGCCCGACGGCGAGTTGCTCTTCCTGTTGTTGCTGCTCGGCTATCGCCGTCGCCAGTACCGCAGATTCAACCGCCGACGCTCCTGCGGTCTCGGTTTGATACCGCGCCTCGGCTTCGCGATCGGTGGCGCGCTCGGTCGCCTCGCCGGGTTGTTCACCGGGCAGGGAGATCCGTAGATCCTCGACCAGTACGCGGATCCCGGCGGCGATCGGCAGCGCTAGGAGTGCGCCGATCAGCCCGAGAAGTTGCCCACCGATCAGCAGCGCGACCAGGACGGCCACCGGTGAGAGTCGCATCGTCTGGCCGTAGACGCGCGGGATGACGATGTGGTTCTCAATCTGGTTGTAGATGAAGAGGGTGATGAAGACGCCGATGATCACCGTGGGGCCGCTCGAAAAGCTCGCGATCGTGGGGACGATCACCGCCAGCACAGCCCCGACGAGGGGGATGAGATCGACGGCGGCGGCGAATACTGCCAGCGCGAACGCATTCGGCACCCCGGCGACAACCAAGGTGATGAAGGTGACGGCACCGATCATGAACGAGGTCAGCAATTGGCCGCGCACATAGCCGCCGACGATCGTCTCCATGTCGAGGAGGACTCGTGCCGAGCGCAGATGATAGTGCCTGGGCAAGAGGGCGAAGAAAAAGCCCTGCACGCGCTCGTGATCGGCCAGGAGGTAAAAGGCGAGCACGACCGTGACTAAGCCGTAGACGAGCGATTGCACGGCGGTACCGGCATAGGTTAAGGCCCGTTCACCGAACGTGTTAATCACGCCGGATGGCTCCGTCTCGAGGATTTGCTGGGCGCTCCCGGAGAGAAGCGGAACCCTGACGATCAAGTCGGCGAGCTGGCGGCGTAACTCCGGGGCGCTTTGTACGACACTATCGACCTGGACGATAAAGGCGGGTACGATCAGCGCGACCAGCCCGACGACGCTCCCGATCAGGCCGAGCAGGATAAGCCCGAGCCCGAGCGCGCGGGGTACACGGCGGCGCTCCAACCAGGCCACAAGCGGGCTGAAGGTGCCAGCCAGCACTAGGGCGATGATGATCAGGAGCAGGATCGTCCAGATCTTCGTCGTCAGCCAGAGAGCGAGCCCGAGCGCGACGATGCTCAGCAAGGATCGCATCGATATTTCGTGGCGTAGTGTGCGCGGCGATTGTATCGGGGGATCGTTGACCATGTTGCTCTTACCCATACGCTCGATTGCGCTGTCGCGATCGGTGAACCTTCAAACTTTGCGACGGCTCTTCGCCGCAACGTCGCTGGGTTTTTCTCTCCCGGCCCGTCCACCCTTTGCAATTATCGTTCCAATAGTTTTTGCGCTTACCGATCGATCTGTTCACCCCGTGCGCGGGCCTTCGCGAACCCCGCGCGGATCTCTTCCCGCAACCGTTCCCAGCGGTCATCGATCTGTTCGTATGCGCTCGCTGCGCTATCCGCCGCCGTGCTAGATAGGTATTCACGGCGCAAATCCGCCTCGATCTCTTCGAAGGTCTGGTTGTCATAGCGCAGGTCGTTACCGGCGATGAATCCGGCACGGTAGTTCAGCTCTGCCTCCTCAAATATTCGCCCGCGTCCCCAGCCGTCAGTTGCCGTCGCCCGAGCCGACAGAAAGTCACGCTCGAACTCGGCGCGCGCCTGACCGTAATCCTCTTCGATCCGGCTGCGACCCTGGGGAATGATCTCCGCCAGCTGTTGCTCAGCGCCAACCTGATCGGTACTGAGCACGGCTTCGCCCACGACGTGGGTCTCTCGCCTCCGGATCGCTTCCGCGTTACCCGGCGCGGTGCTGCGCGATCCCGCCTCGTCGAGCTCAGGGTGGCGGCCCTCCCCTTGTGGTTCTTGTTCGATCATAGCGGCCTCCATTATCGCCTCGCTCCGATCGCAGATCGGCGTTTCTTGTCCCTGCTCGCGGTCCGTAGGATCGTTCACCGAAAAATCTGCCACCTCGCCGCGTTATCGAGGTGGGATAGATATTCGTCGGAGCGTTGGTTCATGGTGAGGGCTTTATCGCGAAACGGCTGGCTAAGCTCGCGTGGGACAGGGATCTTGACGGGTCGCTCCTTCATATAGCGCCATTCGTCGCGCACAATGGTGCGCACGCCTATTTCCCCCTATACCATACCCTATGCAAAAGTATCGACTTCGATAGTCAATGTGCGCGTAAACAGGCGTAAACATTCTGTGGTCGTTTCCTCAACGGCACGTCGCTAGAGGCTTGCTATACTGCGCCGGTCGTCGAGACGGGGTCGCCCCTGGAGGAGCCGATGAACGGGATCGTCGTCGCGCCGCAGCCACGCGCAGCCGAAGCGGGAGCGGAGGTGCTCCGGCGGGGCGGGAATGCGTTCGATGCTGCGGTAACGGTGGCCTTCATGCAGTGCGCGATCGACCCCTTCATGTGCGGTGTCGGCGGGATCGGTGTCGCGCAGGTTTTCGATGCGCGCCGTGGCGAAGCGACGATCGTCGATTTTTACGGACGTGTCGGTTCGCGCGCTCGCGCCGATCAACGGGCCGGGCTGATCCGCCGTACCCCGACCGGTCGGACGTATGTTAAGGGGTTCGCCAACGCGGTCGGCTACGGCTCGATCCTGATCCCGGGTACCGTGGCGGGGCTCGCGGCGATCCATGAGCGGGGTTGCCTGCCCTGGCGCGACCTGTTGCAACCGGCCATCGCGGTCCTGCGCGACGGGTTCCCGCTCTACGCCTATATCGCCGAGTATTTCGATGCGGTGTATCAGTACCCGCACGGCGACTATTTCCCGCCATTCGAGCAATTCATCCGGACCACGCCCGATTTCGCGCATCTCTGGTTGCGCGAGGATGGCCTACCACGCCGCGTCGGCGATCACTTGGTTAACCTCGACTACGCCGACACCCTCCAGACGCTCGCCGACGAGGGGCCGGATGCCTTGTACCGTGGTTCCCTCGCCAGCGTCATCGCCGCCGACTTCGCGGCGCACGACGCGCCGATCACGGCGGATGATCTCGCCGCGTGCCGCGCCAACATCGTCGCGCCAATCGGCACCGACTACCGTGGCTATCGCGTCTCGACCAGCCCGCCGGGCGGGATTACGCTCTTGCAAGCCCTCGCCCTCTTGGGTGATACCGATTTCGCGGCGTCGGGGCAAGATAGCCCTGACGCGCTGCACCACATCGCGACGTCCCTGCGGATCGCGTTCGGCGAGCGGGGCAAGATCGCCGGCGATGCTGACCGGGCGCTCCTCGATCGGCTCCTCGCCCCGGCACGGCTGGCGGAACTCCGTCGGCACTGCGGCGCACCCGCGTCGGCCACGCGAGCCGTGCCCGACCCGCCGGGCACGACGCACCTCACCGTGGCCGATAGACAAGGAAATATCGTCACGTTAACCCATACCCTCTCGCTCGGTTCCGGCGTGGTGACCCCAGGGCTCGGCTTCCAGTACAACAACGGGATGGCCAGCTTCGACCCTTTCCCTGGTCGGCCGCGCTCGATCGCGCCAGGCCAGGCGCGTGTGACCCCGATGTCTCCGACGATCGTCTTCGATGGTGAGCGTCCGCTGATCGCCCTGGGTAGCCCCGGCTCGAACGCCATCATCAGCGCGATCACGCAAACGCTGATTAATCTGCTCGATTTCGGGTTGTCGCCGCTGGAGGCGGTCGGCGCGCCGCGTATCCATTGCGAGGGGGGGGCGCTCCTACTCGAAACGCGCACGCCCATCGCCACCGCGCGCGAACTTGCCGCGCGCGGCTGGGTGCTGAACCCGCGCCCTTTCGCCTATGATACGCTGCAAGGCCGGGTCCAGTTGATCGTCCGCGAGGGCGAACGTTGGGCGGGGGCCGCCGATCCTCGCCGCGATGGCGGCGTGGCCCTGGTCGTTGAATACGCCGAAGCCGGATAACCGTCGCGTTGGCGATCAGCGGGCGGGTGGCACCGGTGGTTCGCGGTGCTTGAGCCAGAGGATCAGCCGGATGAAGAAGGCGACCGCCGCGATGGTCGTGATCCCGAGGCCGATAATGCTCAGGCGCAGACCGAGCTCGCCGCCGTGATTAACCCCGACGAGGAGGAAGAGGAGTCCGCCGCCACCCCCCGCCAGCGTTTCGGTCGGCGGCTCGTTCGCGCCGCGCCGCGTGCTCTTCGCCACTACCCCTCCGTTGTTCCGCTTCGCCTTTTGGTCAACGCGTCGCGTTGCCGACCGCGAAGACCGGTTGGCTATCCCGCTTAAAGGTGAGGAGGAGGTTGGTGGCATCGGGGGGGAGATCGTAAATGGTGTAGAAGCTCACGCTGGTCCCGGGGGCGATCGGAGCACCGAAGCGCTGCCCCCGACGCGCATCGCCATAACCCGCAACCTGCGCCGCGTCCGCCATCGGATAGGTGATGGCACCGGAGCGGAGGCTGAAGTCGTCGGCATTGATCGTCTGCGGTTGGGTGCCGCTGTTCTTCACATCCACCACGATCACGACCCAGGTGCCGGTGGAGGGTACCGTGTTGCTGAACTGCGACCAGGCGAGCCGGTTCCCGATCCGCTCGACTTTCTGGATCGCTATATCCCAGCCTTGCAGATTGACTAATACATTGAGGCCATACGTTTTCAGCGGCGCGGTCGGTTGCGGTGGTGCCGCGGGCGAAGGTGGTGCATCAAGCGGTGGTGTTGGCGTGCCACCGCCGCAGGCGGGCAACAAGAAAAGAATACCCCCTAACATCAGCACCATGATTTTGCGTTGCATCGATCCTCACAATAATGGTCTGCTGCGTGCGCGGCAGGTCAACTGCTACAACCCGGGCAGCGAGAGAATCAGCGATGCAATTCGCCTGCGTGTGGTACGACTGCGGTATACGTACGCGTCTATTGTGGCGATAAAGATTGCCGCGCAAACGTTGGCGACGATCTCAATGGCGTCGCCCCTCTGTCCCCATCCCCCGACAACGCACAGGGTATTCTCACTGCAACGAGATATTTTGTCAATCTGATTCCCAGGAGCGGCATGTTACCTGTCTATGGCACAAATATATGTTAATGGGGTATGCAGCAATAACGTCGCTCCGGTTGAGGGCAACGGGGTGCGCGCCGATGGCATTAATGCTGAAGCCCTCTTGAGCGGTGTGGGTGGTATGGGCGGACTCCTCCTATTGGTGGATGGTGCCGAAAGAGAATCCCGGTGCCTCCGCATGGGCGAGCGGTAACCCATTAAGTGCCGAGGCGACAAGGTGTAGCGCGTCATCACCGGCGCGTGCTCGTGATCGCGCGTTGGCCGATCGCGGACGTAATGTAGCGTTCCCGGCGTGATTAACAGGGTGCCACTAACTGCCGCGGCGACCCGAAGTCGCGGCGAATTGCTGCCACGCCGCCATACCGGCCGCCGCCGCGCTTAAGAGGCCGACCAGCGCCATCAGTATCCCGGCCAAGCCGCCAAGAATGAGGCCGGTGACGATCAGCGCGACGCCACCGCACGCGAAATACGCGATGACGATGAGCAGCGTGGTGCCGGTCAACACCGTATCGCTCGGTATCGCGCGGGTTGAGCGACGGGTGGGGCGCTCCTGGCGGGGCGGTTCAGCCGGGGCGGCGGGGATATCGTCATCGGGACCCAGAAACGGGTTTTCGCGGAGCTCTTGGAGGGGTGAGC
>DATCMP010000422.1:0-27801 GCA_036563365.1 Thermomicrobiales bacterium | reverse complement strand
GATGGAGATCATGGTCGAGGGGCACGGCTTCTGGTCGCTCCCGGCGGCGAAGAAGATCGGCCGCGCCCTCGAAGAGTTCCAGCCGTACTGGTTGGAAGATCTGATGCGCGCCGACGATGTCCCCGCCCTCGCCGAACTGGCCCACAGCGTCACCACGCCGATCCTCGCCAGCGAATACCTGACGACCCGCTACGAATACAAGCCGGTGTTGGAGGCCCGCGCCGCCGACATCATCATGATCGACCCGACCTGGGCGGGCGGGATCACCGAGAGCAAGAAGATCGCGACGATGGCCGAGACGTACAAACGTCCCGTCGCGATGCACGATTGCACCGGACCGTTCACCCTCTACGCCGGGATCCACCTCGCGATCAACGCGACGAACGCCGTCTACCAGGAGTCGCTGCGCTCGTATCTGCGCGTCACCTACCCCGATCTCGTCACCGAGGTGGTGGAGGTCGTGGATGGGCATATCCCCGCGCCGACCGCGCCCGGCCTCGGCACAACTCTGCTGCCAGACGTGCGGGAACGCCCGGACGTGACGATCCAGGAATCGGTCCTCTAAGCCCTGGAACGGTTACACGAAATCCCCGCCGAGAGGTCGAGCCATTCGCCATCGGCGGGGATCAGCACCCGCTCCGCCACACCCGCCGCCAGGAGCGCGTCGCGCAGGTCGGCTCTCGTCACCAGGCAGTGATTGATCGCCTCCAGATGTGTGGCGATGACGCGTGTGGTGGGCGCGGCTCGGCAGACTTGCACCACGTCCTTGGCGGTCATGGTGATCGGGTCGCCGGTCAGGAACCGCGCACCGCCGCTGTTGACGATTATCACGGCGGGCTGGTCGCGCTGCAGGACTTCCGCCACGTCGTCGCACCAGATCGTGTCACCGGCGATGTAGAGCGTCGGCTCGATAGGATCCCGTACTACGAAGCCGGAGACGGGGGCCATCCGTCGCCCGATCTCGCCGGTGCCATGCTGTCCCGGCGTCCGCGTGAAACTGATCCCGTAAAAAATTTGCTCCGTGACCACCGGGCGCACGTCGCTGAACCCTCGCTCACGGATCCGTGCTTCGTCTTCCGGCTGGCAGAGGATCGGCAACGCCTTGTCGAGCAGTGCAACGGCACGGGCGTCCCAATGGTCGTTGTGCAGATGTGTGACCAGCACACCGCTGATCTCGCCCAACACGCGGTGTAGCGTCTCGTCATCGAAGGGCAGATCGACGAGCGGGTTGCGGCGTTGATTCGGTGTATTGGCCACCGCATCGACCGCACCCGCCGGGTTCAGCATCGGGTCAACGAGGATCGTCTGCTGGGAAAAGTGGAGCAGGAAGGTTGCGGAACGGATGAACTGCAACTGCATCTTCGGCAATCCTCGTTTCTCTCTGGACGCGCCGCTCAGCTAATGTGGATGCGAGACTTTGGCCTGACCTTACCAGTGTTCCTGCGTTTCGCTGCTTATCTCGGCTCACTATCGTGCCTAAGTGTCCGAGCCTCACGGAGATCGGCGGTATGGGCATCGCCATGCTCGTAGGCATATGCGGCGATGATCGCCCCGAGCGGCCAACCGGGCTCGCCGCTGCGGGCCGGTCGGATCTGGGCGATATGCGTTAGCGCCGAAGGTGTAACTGCGCGGCAATGCCCCCTCGGCGACGGGAGGGGAGCGGCAGCTTTCGTGCCTCGGCGGTCGAATCGCGGTCGCGAGCGTCTCAACGACGGCTCGCGGCACCTTCGGGTATCGAGGCGTGGGTATCGATCAGGCTTTCGGCTGCTTGGGCTTGCGCGGCTTCTTCGGTGCGGGTAGCGGGAGCGCGTCGGCGGTGGTCCGAACGATGTCGACCAACCGATCGGCGTCCTCCCAGTCTTCGCCCGCGATCTCGAAGTAATCCTTCGCACCGGGATACGGCTTACCCAGGGTGACCTCGCCGAGGAGGGCGCGGCCGGGCTCGGTCGGCTTGATGAAGAGTCGATCGTCGCAGATGAAGGCCACTACCTTACTCTCATAATACAGCGCGTACTCCCCGAACATCTTGCGCGTCGTGACATCCCCCGCGCCAGCCAATTGTTCGAGCAGGTAATCGACCGTGCGCTGCGCCGAAGCCATCCTATCACCCCCTAAACGCGAGTCACCGTACGTCTGGCAAAGTATAGCGCCCGGAGGCCGATGCCTCCGGGCGCGAGTGAATTACTCGTGGCAACCCCACCCACCCGCTTCAGCGGAGGGTCGCCGACGCAGCGGCGGGGAGAGGTCGGTTTCTCCCCTACGCGACCGCGAATTCCTGCTCGGCGATGCCGATGCTCTCGTCGAGGATCGCGACGATCCGATCGATCTCCTCGCGGTTGACGACGAGCGGCGGCGCGACGTGGATCACGTCCCAGACGCGGGAGAGCAGCCCGCGCTCGGTGACCAACTCGTTGATCCGCTTGGTGAATGGGGAACCCATCCCCCACTTCTCCTTCGTCGCCTTGTCCTTGACCAGCTCGATCGCGCAGAGGAGGCCGAGGCCGCGCGCATCGCCGACCGTCGGGTGATTGGTGACCAGCGAGTTCAACCCTTTGAGCAGATACTCGCCCATCGCGGCGGCGTTCTCGACCAGGTTTTCGCGCTTCATGATCTCGATATTCTTGATCGCCGCCGCCGCCGCGACCGCCTGCCCGCCGAACGTGAGCAAATGGTTCATCGTGTTGTCGGCGTTCTGGAAGATCTCGTAGACGCTCGGGCGGACGATCGCCGCCGCGATCGGGCAGTAGCCGCTCGACAGCCCCTTGGCGATCGTCATGATGTCGGGCGTGACGCCGAAGTGCTCGGTGGCGAACCATTTGCCGGTCCGCCCGAAGCCGTTGATCACCTCGTCCATGATCAGCAGGACGCCGTGCCGGTCGCAGATCTCGCGCAGCAGTTGCCAGTATTTCGGCGAGGGGACATGGACACCGTTCGAGGACGAGATCGGCTCGCCGATCACCGCCGCGACCGTCTCCGGCCCCTGGAAGAGGATCTCCTGCTCGACCCATTTGGCGCACATGATGTCGCCCGCCTCGCCTTCCAGGTCGAAGTCGTTACGGAAGCGGTTCGGGGAGGGGACGTGGTAGACACCGGCCATCAGCGGGCCGAAGAAGCGCTCGACTTGCGGGCGATTGCCGGTCGTCAGGCTCATCGCGCCGAAGGTCGCGCCGTGATACGAGCCGCGCCGCGCGATGATCTTGTAGCGCTTCGGGAAGCCGCGCAACGCCTGCACCTGCTTGGCGATCTTCATCGCCGTCTCGACCGCCTCGGAGCCGCCGGAACAGAAGAAGGCGCGGTTGAGATCGCCGGGGGTTAGGTCGGCCAGCGTCTCGGCCAACTCGACCGCGGGGACGGTGGTGTAGCTCGCCGCCGAGACGTACGCGACCTTGCCGGCCTGCTCGGCCATCGCCTCGCCGATCTCGCGCCGACCGTGGCCGGCGTTGACGACCCAGAGCCCCGCGATCCCGTCGATCCAGGCTTTGCCGCGCGCATCGTAGAGATTGATCCCCTCGCCGCGCTCGAAGACGTGCAACCCCTGCTTCTCGGCCAGTTCCGCCCAGTTGCTGCTGTGGATCCAGACATGTTCCAGGGCTTCCCGGTAGACCGGCTCTTCGTAGGCGACGGCGTGCGCCTGCGCGATCTCATCCGCTACTTGCTCTTGCTTGAGGACCATACTCTTCTCCATTTCCGACATTGGGGACTCGCTGTTGCCACGGTGCAGTGCCGTATTATCCCATGCCGATCGAGCGCTGTCCCGCCTCACACGATTTGACGTCGCAAGGGCGGAAACCGATCCCGTCGGCAGGCTGCACGCAAGCAAGAGGATTGCGCGTATGCCAATACGATTGCGGCGATTATCGGCGCGGCGGTGAGAAGATCGGCATCTCGCCGGGGACCGCCGCGCCGAGCGGTGGCGGATTGCGCTGCGCGAACTCCGGGCGTGGCAGGGGGCTCCAACGCACCGGGTTATGCGGGCGGCGATTGTCTTTGAGCAAGATCGTGGTGATCGCGTCGCCGACGAACGGATCGCGGTCGAGCAGCTTCAGGATCGCGCGGTCTTTGCAGATGGCGAGGATCGCCGCTTTCAGCGTCCCTTCGTTCGGGGAGTAGTTGTCGTAACCTCCGGTCGAGCCGCCGTGGATGATCCGCAGCGCGCGGAAGCCGTTCGCCTGTGCCTCGATAATCTTGGCGCGCGCCACCCGCTCGCCGCTCGTGAAGCGGTAGCCGTGCAGATCGAGTTCGAGTTCGTCTGGCCGCGCCGCCAGGATCGCGAGGTACGCCATCAGTAATTCCGAGTGACGAGTGACGCATGACGAATGGGGTTAGGTTGCTCGTGGGAGTGTAGCATGGGGATAGGGGGATGGGGCATGTCAGCCGGGGCGGGCGATTTCAACCGCCCGCCCACGTTTCTCCCGTACCCCCTTCGCCGATGGTCGTTGCTCAGAACTTCGGCTGTTCCTTCGCATAGACCGGATCGGCACCGCGCAGGAAATCGAAGTCGCAGCCGAGCGGTGCCTGGTTGACGTTTTCGACGTAGAGGCGGCCATAGCCGCGTGTGTGTGGCGGGGCCGGGGCGGACCAGTCGGCGCGGCGGCGGGCGAGTTCGGCGTCGTCCACATGCAGGGTGATCCCGCGCCCGGCCACGTCCAACTCGATCTCGTCGCCGTCGCGCACCAGGGCCAGCGGGCCGCCGACCGCGCTCTCCGGCGCGACGTGGAGGACGATCGTGCCGAACGCGGTGCCGCTCATCCGCGCGTCGGAGACGCGCACCATGTCGCGGATCCCCTGGCGCAGCAGCTTGCCGGGGATCGGGAAGTTGCCGACCTCCGGCATCCCCGGCCCGCCGACCGGCCCGACCCCCTGGAGGACCAGCACATCGTCCGGCGTCACATCCA
This sequence comes from Thermomicrobiales bacterium, assembly GCA_036563365.1. Lineage (GTDB taxonomy): Bacteria > Chloroflexota > Chloroflexia > Thermomicrobiales > CADCWN01 > CADCWN01. Next base: position 22,906 of record DATCMP010000422.1, on the reverse strand, counting down.
GGTCCGGGAGATTGATCCGCGCTTGCAGATCGTCCATGTCGCGGAAGACGACCGCGCGGCCCCGGTGCTGCAAGAGGCGTGGCGTCGCGGCGGCGTGCTTGATCACCGCGCCGTCGGGGGCGAGGTTGCCGCGCAGCACCGCCAGTCCACCCTCGCGGTCGAGCGGATCGACGAAGGTGCGGATCACCGCCGGGTCGCGGAGCGGGGCGTCGACGACGTTCTCCGCCAGGGTCTTGCCGGTGACGGTCAGGGCGTCGCCGTGGAGGACCGGCAAGAGTTGGCGCAGGACCGCCGGGATACCGCCCGCCTCGAACAACTCCTCCATCTGATATTTGCCGGTCGGGCGCATGTTGGCGATCAGCGGCGTGGTGCGACTCAGTTGATCGAAGAGATCGAGCGGCAGATCGACGCCGAGCCGACCGGCGATCGCCGGGAGATGGACGACCGCGTTGGTGCTGCCGCCGATCGCGTGCAGCAACATGATCGCGTTCTCGAACGCCGCACGCGTCATGATCTGCGACGGGCGCACCCCTTCGGTCGCCAGCGCGACGATCCGGCGTCCCGCCGCCTCGGCGAGGCGCAGGCGGCGGGCATCGACCGCCGGGATCGCGCCGTTGCCGGGCAGGGCGATCCCCAGCGCCTCGGCCAGCGAATTCATGGTGCTGGCGGTGCCCATCACCATGCAGTGGCCGATCGAGCGGACGATGCCGTCCTCGATCTCGCGATAGGTCGCCGTATCGAGCGTTCCGGCCTGATGCTCGGTGGTGAAGCGGCGACAGTCGGAGCAGGCCCCGAGGGTCTGGCCGTTGAAATGGCCGTTGAGGGCCGGACCGCCGCTGACCAGGATCGTGGGGAGGTCGGCGCTGGCCGCGCCCATCAGCGCGGCGGGGGTCGTTTTGTCGCAGTTGACGAGGAGGACCACGCCATCGAGCGGCTGACTGCGGATCATCTCCTCGGTGTCCATCGCCGCGAGGTTGCGGAAGAGCATCGAGGTCGGGTTGAGGAAAATCTCGCCGAGCGAGATCGTCGGGAATTCGAGCGGGAAACCGCCCGCTTGCCAGACGCCGCGCTTCACCGCCTCGGCGACCTCTTTGAGGCCCTTGTTGCAGCCGTTCAGTTCGCTCCAGGTGTTGCAGATGCCGATGACCGGCCTGCTCATATCCTCGTCGTCATAGCCCATCTGCTTGGTGAAGGCGCGATGCGTGAACCCGGCCACGCCGCTCTCGCCGAAGAATGTGCCGCTGCGCGATTCCATCCAAACCTCTCCCCTGACCCCTCCCCTTTAAGAGAGGGGAACGCTCCTTGAGACGGCTACTGCTCGGTACGCCCCGGTTGTTGGACCAGCGCAGCTTGGCCCCTACTCGCCGCGTAGTTTGCTGTACATCACCAGATCATGCCAGTCGCCCGCGCGGAATTGGGCGCGGCGCAGGATCCCCTCGCGGACAAAACCCGCTCCTTCGAGGGCGCGTTGCTCGGCGATGTTGGTGATATCGGTCGATGCCTGGACGCGGGCGATCGGGTAGGTGGCGAAGAGGTAGGCCGCGAGCAGCCGCTGGGCCTCCGTGCCGTAACCGCGCCCGCGCTGCGCCGCCGCGACGCTGATCCCGATCTCATAGGCATGGTTACCGTTGCCCGGCCCGTAGGTCACACGGCGGTAAGCAATATCCCCCGCGAACGCGCCGTCCCCGGTCACGAGGAGGAGCGTGCCACGGTCATCGGTGAGGTGGCCGTGTTCGGCGAAACCGCGCCGGAAAGCACCATCCGGGCGCAACGCGAATGTATTGAACTCCCCGGCAAAATTCGGCTCGGCCATCCAGGCTTCCAGGCTGTCGAGGTCGCTCGCCGCGACCGGGCGCAGATTGACAAGCTTTCCCCGGATCATCCACTACCTCACTTCCCGCTTCCCGTTTGCTGGGATTAGTATAGCCGCCGCGTGGCGGGTAGAATGCGGGGGTAATAGTTTTACGACCCCTCCCCGCCGCTGCGGCGGCGACCCTCCCCGGAAGAGGGAGGGTATTGATGATCACTTCGGTCTGCACTGAGGAGCTACACAATGGCGGGCAACGGGATAACGACCGATTCGAGACGCGGAACGCGGCGCGCGATCACGCCGGAGGATTTGTACCGGTTCACCTATGTCAGCGATCCGCAACTCTCGCCCGACGGCACGACCGTCGCTTTCGTGCGTACGACGGTCGATCGCGAGGCGGATGGGTATCGGTCGCAGATCTGGATCGTGGCGGCCGATGGTACGTCAGCGCCGCGACGCTTCACGGCGGGGCCGAGCGACACGGCTCCACGCTGGTCGCCCGATGGGCAGCGGCTGGCGTTCCTGGCGAAGCGTGGCGGGAAAGAGGCGAAGGCGCAACTCTGGCTGATCGGGGCGGCGGGCGGCGAGGCGTGGCCGCTGACCGATCTCAAGGAAGGGGCGTCGGCGGCGGAGTGGTCGCCGGATGGGACACGGCTCGTCTGCACGAGTCAGGTCCGGGCGGCGGATGATCGCGACCGCAGCGAGCCGCCAGCGCCCGAGGAACCGGGCGCGAAGAAGAGCGATGTCAGGGTGATCGATCGCCTGAAGAATCGGATGGATGGCGAGGGCTTCTACGACGATCGTCGCCGCCACCTCTTCGTCGTGCCGGTGCAGGGGCAAGAGCGCGGTGTCGCTCAGCAGCTAACCGGCGGCGACTGCAACGAGAGTCAGCCGACCTGGGCACCGGACGGCCAATCGCTCGCCTTCGTCTCCGCGCGGCATGACGACCGCGATTACGATAACAAGAGCGACATCTGGACGATCGCGCTCGGTGCCGACGATGCGCCGACGGGGCCGCGGCGGGTCACCCGGACGACCGGGCCGTGTGCCGGGCCAACCTTCTCGCCCGATGGCGCGATGATCGCCTACACCGGCCACGATAACGCCCCCGATTCGGGGCCATCGACGATCACCGGCCTCTGGCTCGTGCCGCCCGATGGGAGCGCCGCGCCGCGCAACCTGACCGCCGCGCTCGACCGCCCGGCCGGGGCCGGGATCGGCACCGACGCCCGCTATGGCACCCCCGCCGATCGCCCGCTCTGGGCGCCCGCTGGCGATGCGATCCTCTGCCTCGTCAGCGACCGGGGCGATGGGCCGCTGTTGCGCGTCGATGTCGCCACCGGCGCGACGACGCCCGTCCTCGATGGCCCGCGTCAGATCACCAATCTGTCGGCGTCGGCTGATGGCCGCCGCCTCGTCCTGGCGATCAGCACCGCGATGATCCCCGCCGATCTCTACGCCTGTCACCTCGACGCCGCTGGCGTGGCGAGCGAGCCGCACCGCCTGACCGACAGCAACGCGGACCTCTTCGCCGAGGTGGCGATCGGCGAGCACCGGAAGTACCGCTACCGTGGAACGGATGGGCAGGAACTCGACGCGTGGGTGCTGACGCCACCCGACTTCGACCCGACCCGCCGCTACCCGCTGGTCGTGGAGATTCACGGTGGCCCGCAGGCGCTCTATGGCGAGTCGTTCTACCTCGAATTTCAGTTGCTCGCGGCGCGCGGCTACGTCGTTCTTTACACCAACCCGCGCGGGTCCGACGGTTATGGGCAGGCGTTCGTCAACGCCCTGCGGCACGATTGGGGCGGCGTCGATTACCGCGACGTGATGGCGGGGGTCGATTGGTTGCTCGGCTCGGGCGTGGTCGCGATCGATGAGGCGCGGATGGGCGTGACCGGCGGCTCCTACGGCGGCTACCTGACGAACTGGATCATCGGGCAGACCGACCGATTCAGCGCCGCCGTCAGCGGTCGCAGCACCTCCAACCGCTACAGCCACTACGGCTACAGCGATGTCGGCTCGTTCACCGGCGACTGGCAGTTCGGTGGGCCGCCCTGGGAGAATGCCGCGCATTACCTCGAACGCTCGCCGATCACCTACGTCGCCAATGTCACCACGCCGCTCCTCCTCGAAAGTCAGGAGCAAGACCTGCGCTGCCCGATCCCGCAGGCCGAGGAGTTTTACACCGCGATCAAGAAGCTGCGCCGGGCCGAGGTGCAACTCATCCGCTTCCCCGGTGAGAGTCACGGGATGGCCCGCGCCGGCAAGCCCATCCACCGGGTCGAGCGGCTGACGCGGATCGCCGACTGGTTCGACAAATATCTCGCGCCGCGCGAAGGGTAGCCGTGGGCGAAGGTGGCGCGCCGACCCTCGAACTGTCGCAGATCATCTACGGCGTGCGCGATCTCGCTGCGGCGACAGCGCGGATCGCGGCGCGTGGTCTGATGGTGCTCGATGGTGGGCGGCACCCCGGCCTGGGGACCGCCAACCGGATCGTGCCGTTGGGCCGCGCCTACTTCGAGATCCTGGGGGTGGTGGACGAAGCGGAAGCCCGCGCCAACCCGTACGGGGCGGCGCTGCTGCGTCAGATCGTGGCGGGCGATCGGCTGGTGCGCTGGTCGCTGCGTACCGACGCGCTCGACCGCGTCGCCGCCGAGCGAGGACTCGTGCCGGAAATCCGTTCGCGTCGTCGCCCGGATGGGTCCCTGCTCACTTGGCGTGCGGCGGGCTTGTCGCTGTCGCTCGACGCGGGTTGGCTCCCATTCTTCATGGCCTGGGACGATCCCGCCGAGTATCCCGGCATGCTCCCTGTGGCGCACCCGGCGCAACCATCGGGCGTGGCGTGGCTCTCGCTGACACCCGGCGATCCGCAACGACTCCGACGCTGGCTCGGCGACGCTCGCCCCCCGCTGCGGGTGGTGGCGGGCGAGCCGGGTCTGCATCAGGTCGCGCTGCACACGCCCGACGGGCTGCTCATCCTGCCGTGATGCCACGCATCGGGCAGCTTTACCCTCGCCACGCCTCACGCAAAATGTCGAGCTTTTCATCGCTGAGATAGCCGTAGCGCTGGACCCAACAGCCCTGAGCGTTGCTTTCTTGTGCTGCCGCTAGCACGCGTGCGAACTCATCGGCTGGGCGATAGCTGTGGACATACGCCTGGCAGGGTGAGCAGCTGCCAGCTAACGCGACCGCCTGGTTGAGCTTGCGCGTCAGCGCGTCCATCGTGATCGGGTGGGGTTCGTCCGGTCGGGGCATCCCGTAGTCGGCCAGGGTGTGGCGGTGTTCGCCCTCGGGCGCGGGGAGATCGAGGGCCGTCGTGACCGCGCGCAAGACGGTCCCTTCGTCGAGCGACGGGTTCCAGGCGAGCAGCGTCTCGGACCACCAACGGGTGATCATCGGCCAGTGGAAGGTGAAGAGTTTGCAACGTGTCGCCCCCGCGACTTGCCCCACGAGCCCGTAATCCATCCCGGTGACCGCGCACCACGGCGGGGCGAAGCCATTGGCCTCCAGGGCGATGCCGACCCCTCCGGCGGCGTCGAGCGTCGCGCGCAATTCGGCGATCGCCGCGCGGGCCGTCTCCGCCTTGAAGCGGAGCAAATCGACCACGCCGGGATAGGCCAGCGCGTTGCCCGCGAGGGCGAACGGCCAGTCGGCGTTATCGGTGGCGCGGCGGAGATCGGTCGCGGTCAGGCGGTGCAGGCGGTCCCACAGGGCGCGGGTATCCTCCTCCATCCGCGCCCAGTTGTAGCCGGCCGCGATCGCCGCCGCGCGACAATGCGGACAGAAGCAGACGAAGCAGTCTTCCAGGAAGTAGCAGGTATATTCGGCCCAGTCGAGGAAGATGCCGTCCACATCGGCGTAATGGCGCAACGCTTCCAGTAACCGCGCCCGACCGAGCGCCCGCACGCGCGGATTGTTGAGGCAGCCATGCCCCGCCACGATCCGCCCGGCGATCCCGCCGGTGATCCGTTGCGGTCGGTCGGTGTTGGCTCCGCCACCGTGGCCGCTCTCCGGCGATTGCCCGCCCGGCGCGCCCGGTAAGGTATAGGGACTCAGTTGGATATGCGCCGCCAGCCCGCGTGCGCGTGCGCCGTCGATGACTTGGCGTGGGAGATCGCGCCGGTGCGCGGGCGGCGCGACGGCGGGAATCGGGTAGCCGACGCCCTCCCAGAGTGCCGGATCTGCATCGTGCGGATTGTACCCCTGGAGGTAGAGTTCGCGCTGGCCCCAGAGCGGGCGATCGAGGAGCCGCGCTTGCCCAGCCACATCGAGCGGTGGCTCGCGGGCGCCCGCGCCGGGTTGCCCCGGCACCGCGACGCCGAGCGAGGTCGAGAGGGCGGTCGCACCGGTGCGCGCGATCGCGTCGAGGACGCTGTCCAGCCCTTCGGAGGCGATCTCCGCCGTTGTCAGCACGATCCCGCGCGGATAGTCGCCCATCTCGCCCTTCCCCCTTGCCGCATTCAGGCGGTGCCTTACGTTGCTTGCGCCGCGCATTTCGGGCGTAGTTGTGTCTCGTATCCTTCCCTGTTAGCCTACACCGATACCGGCATCCTGTTCGTACCCTGAAGGGCATACATCATTCGTCACGCATTCACGGAGGAATAATGGCGCTGGAAACGCAGCCCGCCCCGTCACGACTGGCCGATCTCGATACGCCGAGCGTGATTGTCGATCTCGATTGCCTGGAACGCAACATCGCGGAGATGGCGGAGCTCGCCCGCGCGGCGGGGATCGCGCTGCGACCGCACATCAAGACCCACAAGACGCCGGAGATCGCCCGGATGCAACTCGCGGCGGGGGCGGTCGGGGTGACCTGCGCGAAGGTGGGCGAGGCGGAAGCGTTGGCCGATGCCGGGCTGACCGATTTCTTCATCGCGCATCCGCTCGTCACCGCGGCGAAGGCGCGGCGGCTGGCGGCGTTGGCGCGCCGACCCGGGGTGAACGTCGCCACGATCGCCGATAGCCCGGTCGGGATCGCCGCCCTCTCGCAGGTCTTCGCCGACGAGATGGAGTTGCTCGATCTGCTGGTGAAGGTCGATACCGGCCTGGGCCGCGTCGGCACGCCGCCCGGCGCGCCGACGGTGGCGTTGGCGCGACAGATCACCGCCGCGCCGGGGCTGCGCTTCGCCGGGATCTGCGCGCACGAAGGGTTCAGCTACAGCCAGCCCGATCCCGCCGCGCGCGACGCCGCGACCCGCGCCGGGGTGGAAACGCTGGTGGCGACGGCGCGCGAACTCGCGGCGGCGGGCCTGCGCTGCGAGCGGGTCAGCGTCGGCTCGACGCCCGGGGCCAAGGCGGCGTTGACCGTCCCCGGTGTTACCGAAGTCCGGCCGGGCAACTACGTTTTCTACGACGCGATGCAGGTCGGGCTCGGCGTGGTGCCGGTCGAGCGTTGCGCGTTGCGCGTCCTCACCACGGTCGTCAGCCACACCGCGCGCGACCGGGCGGTCCTCGACGCCGGTTCCAAGACGTTCACCTCCGATAAGGGTGTGCATGGGATGGCCGGGGCGGCGAACTATGGGACGATCCTCGGTAAGGGCGACATCGTCCTCCATGCGCTGAGCGAGGAGCACGGCTGGCTGCGGCTCGATCCGGTCGGCAGCGACGTGGCGATCGGCGAGGTTCTGCAAGTCCTGCCGATCCACTCCTGCCCGGTGGCGAACCTCGCCGAGGAATTGGTCGTCGTGCGTGGCGGGCAGATCGTGGACCGCTGGGCGGTCGCGGCGCACGGGCGGGTGCGGTGATCGCCGCAACGCCCAGGGTCGGCGGGGCCGAACGCCCCGCTGACCGCACGCAGTAATTCGACTGAGTAAAGGCAAAAACGATGACCGCGCAAACGCAAGTGGGTATCCTCGCATCGATGCAGGTCGGCTCGCCGCATCGTTATGGCCGGGAGGGCGCGAAGCGACCGATCGAGCGCCCGTTCGAGTCGTCGTTCGTGCGCCCGCCGTCGGATGAGGGGCGCTGGCTCTACACCACGCACCTGGCGGGGAACGAGCAGGCCGATAAGCAGAACCACGGCAAGTTGAGCCAGGCGGTCCTGCTCTATGCCGCCGCGCATTATCCGCGCTGGCGCGAGGAGTTGGGCCGCGAGGAGATCGGGCCGGGCGGGTTCGCCGAGAACTTCACGATCGCCGGGCTGAGCGAGGAGAACGCCTGCGTCGGGGATGTTTATGCGATCGGTGAGGCGCGGATCCAGGTCACGGGGCCGCGTTACCCCTGCACGAAGATCGAGCGCCGCTGGGGGATCGAGGGGTTGACGGCGCGCGTCGCCGCGACCGGTCGCACCGGCTGGTACTGTGCGGTTCTGCAAGAAGGGCTGATCGAGACCGGCGCACCGCTGCTCCTCATCGAGCGACCATACCCGCGCTGGACGATGGCGCTGATCAATGACTTCGGACATGGCCGCAACCACGATGCGGCGACGGCGCGCGAACTGGCCGCATGTCCGGCGCTGAGTGAGTTCTGGCAGGAGTTGGTGATTCGGCGGGCGACACATTCCGCGTAAGGTATTCCCGCGACGATACGGCTACGCCAGTTATGATGATAGAGGTATGGGCATGAAGCTGCTGATCCTCGGCGGCACGAAGTTTCTGGGACGGCACGCGGTCGACGCGGCCCTGGCACGCGGGCATGAAGTCACGATCTTCACGCGCGGTCAGACGAATCCCGCGCTCTTCCCGGAGATCGAGCGACTGCACGGCGATCGGGACGGCGGGCTCGGGGTGTTGACGGGGCGCCGTTGGGACGCGGTGATCGATACCAGTGCCTACGTGCCGCGCCTCGCGCGGGCCTCGGCGGAGGCGCTGCGTGACGCCGTCGAGCGCTATGTCTTCATCTCCACGATCTCGGTCTACCCCGAGTTCAGCAAGGTCGGGATCACCGAGGACGACCCGGTCGGCACGATGGAGGACGAGACGATCGAGGAGGTCGGCGGCCGGTATTACGGGCCGCTCAAGGCGCTCTGCGAGCGGGCGGTGCGGGAAGTGTTGCCGGACAAGACGATCATCATCCGCCCCGGCCTGATCGTCGGGCCGCACGATCCGACGAACCGCTTCACCTACTGGCCGACCCGCGTGACCCGCGGCGGCGACGTCCTGGTGCCGCGCTCGCTCGACTGGCCGACGCAGATCATCGACGCGCGCGATCTCGGCGCGTGGGCGGTGACGATGGCCGAGTCCGGAGCGCCCGGCGTGTACAACGCCACCGGCCCCGATTACCCGCTGACCTTCGGCGAGGTCTTCAACACCTGCCGTGACGTTGCCCAGAGCGACGCCCGACCGATCATCGTGAGCGAGGAGTTCCTGTCGGCGGCGAAGGTCGGCCCGTGGATGGAACTGCCGCTCTGGATCCCGGATACCCCGGAGAATGCCGGATTCTCCGCGGTCGATTGTCGCCGTGCCCTAGCTGCCGGGTTGACCTTCCGCCCGCTCGACGAGACGGTGCGCGATACGCTGGCCTGGGACCGCTCGCTGCCCGCCGAGGCGAAGCGCGTTGCTGGCCTGGCCCCTGAACGCGAGGCCGAATTGTTGCGGACCTGGCAGGCGCAACAGGCGGGCGCGCTGGATTAGGTAACGCGGACGCCCTATCGCGTAGCCGCGCCATGGGGTCGGTGCCGGGCAATTCCGCGGCGACCGAGGATCTTTCGCCTATTTCGCGGCGAAACTGTTTTTCTCCTGCGCGCCTTTCCGCTATCATATGGCCGTTAGCGTGACGCTAACGACGACGACAGTGGAGGACGATTGATGAGTGACGCCCCCCCCGAGGACCTCGTGCCCCAAAGCTTCGCGCTGGATGAACCCGTCGGGCATTCCGTTGCAATCGATGAAACGGGCGTACCCGGCCTCGACCTCGTCTTGGGCGGCGGCTTACCTCGGGGGGCGATGACGCTGATCATCGGCCCGCCCGGCAGCGGCAAAACGACCCTGGCGATCCAGACCGGCTTCGCGGTCGCCAAAGCGGGGCGTCGCGTCCTCATCCTGACGGCGCTGTCCGAGCCGACCGTTAAGCTCGTGACCCATATGCGCACGCTCAGCTTCTTCGATCCGTCGCTCGTCGGGGCCAGCGTGCAGATTTTCAACCTGGGGCAGTTCCTGAAAGATGGGTTGGAAGCGACGGCCGATGCGCTCGTCGCGGCCGCTCGCCAGCACCGCGCGACCCTCGTCGTCATCGATGGTTTTCGCGGTATTCGCGGCGCGGCGAGCGTGCCGCAGGAGTCGCGACAATTCCTCTACGATATCGGCGGGCGCTTAAACGTCCTCGGGGCGACCGTGATCGTCACCAGCGAAGCCGATGCGCGCGACTCCACGCTCTACCCCGAGGCGACGACCGCCGACGTGATCATCGGTATTTCCTTCGCCCTCGTCGGGGTTCGGCAACGACGCGGCCTGGAGGTGCTGAAGGTGCGCGGTGCGGCCCCTTTCCCGGGGCTGCACGGGATGATGCTCGCCACGAGCGGGGTGACCGTCTTCCCGCGCCTCGAAGCGCGCGTGGTGGCGAGCGGCACCCTGGAAGAGGATGATCCCGCCACCGCACTCTCCGCGGCCGCAGATGAGGCCGTCGCTCACCGCGCGGCGTTCGACTTGCCCCAGCTCGATGCCATGCTCGGCGGCGGGCTGACACGCGGCACGCGGGCGTTGCTGGTCGGGCGCGTCGGCACGGGCAAGACGCTGATGGGCCTGCAGTTCGCCATCGCCGGTGTGCGCCTGGGCGAGCCGACCCTATTCCTCGGCCTGCGCGAGAATATCGGTCAACTGGTCCGCAAGGCCGATTCGTTCGCGCTGGGTACGGAACTGCGCGCGGCGCTGGGGTCCGGGGCGCTGGCGGTGTTGCGGATGCCCGCGATCGAGCTCGATCCCGACCGGTTGGCGGTACAACTCCTCGACATGATCGACAAGACCGGCACGAAACGGTTGGTCGTCGATAGCCTCGCCGAAGTGGAGCGCGCGGTCAATGAGCAGGATCACGATCGCCTGCATGGCTTCCTGGCGGCGTTGCTCGAAGCGCTGCGTACCCGGCGGGTTACCGGGCTCTTCATCAAGGAGTCACGCCAGGGCTTACCGTCGGCGATCGATGTCAGCGAAGATCCGTTCGCCGCGATCGCGGAGAACGTCATCCTGATACGCCAGGTGGAGTTGCGGAGCCAGCAGCACCGGGTGATCTCGGTGTTAAAGATGGGCTTCTCGAATTTCGACACGACGTTGCGCGAGTTCGTGATCGCCCCGCCGGATGGTATCCGCGTCTTGACCCCGTTCGAGGGCGACCCGGTTGTCCTGTCCACGGTGAGCGGGAAGGATGAGATCGCGACCAACACGATGGCCGTGCCGCAGGATTGACGCTGCCGGGCCTTGGCGAGCGCCGTGATTCTTGGCAAGCATATTGCCTTCTTAGCGGGTGTAGCGCTAGGAGAGCAGTATGGTCGAAGAGCACGCGAACCCAATAGCTCCGCCGCGGGGTGACCAGCGTTCCTTCCGCTCTGTGCTCGTCCTCATCGCCGAAGATGAAGAACCGATCGCCGAGATCATCGCGACGATCATCAGGGAGATGGATGCCACACCGATCATCGCCTCGCACGGGCGCGAAGCCTTCGCGCTCGTGCAGCAGATCGAGCCGGCGCTGGTGATCACCGATCTGATGATGCCGCTGATGGATGGTGCCGAACTGATCGCCGCGCTGCGCGCGAAGGCGGGTGAGAGTGGCGCGCACCCACCCCCCGTGATCCTGATGACCGCCAGCGGGCGCGAGAACGCGCTCTCGATCGGGGCCGATGCCTTTTTGCCGAAGCCCTTCGATCTCGAAGCGCTGGAAACGTTGCTGCGCCGCTATCTCGCCGCTCCGTGATCGGCCCCGGCGCTAGCCTGCCAGCCTACGCGCTGTAGCCACCATTTATTCGTGATGCAGGATGCGTTCGCGCCGGTGCCGCTCGGCGGCTATGGCGCGAGGCGGAGCGACCAGATCGCATTGTCGGTCGCGGAGCGGAAGGTGATCGCCTGCCCATCCGGGGCGATTTCCCATTCATCCTGCGCGACGGTGAACGGCGTTTGCTCCGCGCCGACGACCAGCGAGGCGCGCTTATCGGCCACCGTATAGCGCCAGAGCTCGTCGTTGGGCCGGTCGGTGGGCGCGGGGATGTAGAGGACGCCGCTGCTGTCGGGGAGCCAGCGATAACCACCGCTGATCGCCAATCGTTGCCGACCGCTCCCGTCGGCATTGATCAGCCAGGTGCCGTTGAGCTGCTGGTCGCGCTGCAATGTCGCGGTGTAGATGATTTGCCGCCCATCGGGGCTGATCGCCGGGCTTTCGAGCCACGGGCTCTCGAAGAGCAGCGCGGCGTTGCCGGTGGCGACGTCGAGGATCCACAGGCCCGGATGTTCCGCGCGCGAGTCGCGCCCGTTAATCAGGATCCGGCGACCATCCGGGAACCACTGGATCGTCTCGCCGATGAAGAGGGCGGGCGGGGTAACGATCTCCCCGGTATCGAGTCGCATGATCGTGATCTGGAATGGCGGGTCGAGCGACGTGGAGACAACCGGCACGCCGTTCGCGGGGGTCATCCAGGCCACCCGGTCATTCGAGGACGGGAGGTAGGCGCGCTTACCGCCATTCGGGACCGTGGCGATCACGGTCCCGTCGAGGCGCGCTACCCGCGTTACTTCGCCATCGGGGTACGCGACCAGGGCGGCGTTCGGCGCGAAGGTGCCGTACCGTTCGGTGAGTAATTGGGGCGTCCCGCCGTCGCGCGGCACGCGCCACGTCCCGGCATTCGGCCCGGCCTGGCCGGGGGCGGCATAGAAATAGACGCCGCTGCTATCCGGGAACCAGCGCGGCAACGCGCAGCAACCGTCGCCGGTCAGCTTGACCGCGTGGGGTCGGCCGCTGGTGTTCGTCGTCGCGCGCGCAACCACGGTGGCGGTCGGTGACGGTCCGGGCGGTACGGGAGGCGCTACGGCGGTGGCGCGGAGCGGACCCGGCGTTGCGGCGGGGGGCGGTGTGGCGGTGCCGCCGGGGGGGGCAGGCGCTGTCGCGGTGCCGCCGGGGGGGACGGTGCTGGTCAGGACGATGATCGTCGGCGTCACGCCGCTCGGTGGTGGCGTGACCAGGCGCGGCGTCGCCGACTCCCGACCGGGTACGCACGCCGTCAGCAGCAACGCCAGCAGGAGCGCGGGGGTGCGCCCGGTTCGCCGTCTCATGGCCACGACCGGGGATAATCGTTAAGCCGACCGCCGCCGAAGACGACATCGGGCTGATCCGCGATCGTCAGCCAGCGCGCGGGGTTGTCCAGATCGCGGACGAACGTCGTGCCGTTGCGCCTGATCCCGACCGTCGCGCGGTTCCAGTCGATCCGCAGCAACGGCACCGGATTGGTCGTTTCGCGCATCATGTTGCGGCGGATTTCGAGGTGGAGGTGGGGGTCGAGATCGCAGCGCCCCGCCGGATCGCCCGAGAGCGCGATCGGGTCGCCCGCCCTGACGACCTCACCCGGTGTGCGCTCGGATCGTTGCAGCAGGTGGCCGTAGAGCGAGAAGATCCCGTCGGCGTGCGCGATCACGACGTTGTGCGGGGCCGAGCCGTACGGGCCGTCGACCGCGAAGATCGTGCCGTCGCCGATCGCCTGTACGAGTGTGCCGCAGGGGGCGTTGAAGTCGATCCCGAAGTGCAAGCCCTGGCCCGCGGGGTAGGGGCTATCGTGCGCCCAGACGGTGTTGCCGTACCATTGCCCGATGAACCACGAGCCCGGCCCAGGTGGCCCGGCGATTGGTGCACCGAAGAGCGGCGCGGCGGCCTGTACCGGCGTCTTGCCGCTCAGCAACGCCGTCAGCGCGAGCGCGATGCCGAGCCCGAGCAGGGCCGCTCTGCGGAAGGAGGGAGGATAGGCCACGACTGACCCCTTGCGCGACAGGCTGTACGGACAATACTGCTACCGATAGTACCAGCACCACCTGTCGCAGGCAAGGGTGAACCGTCCGCGGTTGTTACTTCGCGATGACGCTGGTGTCGCGCCACTTCTCGCCCTCTTCGATCAGCATCACCGGGATGCCGTCCTCGATCGGGTAGCGGTTGCCGTTGCGCCGATTGACGAGCCAGAATTTCCCCTCGGCTTCGCTGACCAGTTCGAGCGGCCCTTTGTCGCCCGGATCGACCAGGATGTCGAGGAGTTCCTGGCTGATCGGCTGTGCGGTCCCGGACATGTTGTTCGCCCCTTCGTGAAAACCATCGCTTTCGTGCTTTGCGACCGTTGATCTGCTCCGCGCGCAATGATAGTACATGCCTTTGCGGCGTGCTGTGGCTGGTGCGGGATGTCACGGTTTACAGGCCACCGTGATGTGCTGCAAGCGCTGCGCGATGTCATGGAAATGTCACAATCTCGTTATTCGTTCGTGACCGCCGCTGAGTATATTGATATCCATAGACGGTGCGGTGATGCACCGCGTAGGGCAAACAGAGAAGGAGTTCACCACCATGTTCGATAACCAGCACGCCGTTCGCCGCCTGCTCCGCTCGCGCACCGATCGGCAGATGACCGGCCTCTCCGGTGGGATCGCCCACTATCTGAATGTTGATCCGTCGCTCGTGCGGATCGGCTGGGTCGTGGCGACCGTCCTGACCTTCCCTGTCGCCCCGTTCGCCTACTTCGTCGCGGCGATGATCATCCCGAGCGAACCGATCGATCAGCCCGGCCCGGTCGCGGGCGACACCTTCGCCATCTAAATCCCCCACCCCGCGCCCCCGCCCCTCACCCGGCCCCGCTGTTGTGGCCGATGTGGGGGAGCGGGGGCGTTGCACATTTGTTCAGTGCGCGATCCGGTCGATGACGAATTCTTCGGCACGCTCGACATCGACGGTGAGGGCGACACGGGCGTTGGCGGGGGCGTCGTCGGTCGGGGCGCGCATCAGGGTCGCGCCCGCCGTGAGCCGCCCACCCAACTCGACATCGACATGCGCGGTTTCGTAGCCGACGAGGTCCGGTTCGATCAGCAGGGCGGCGGCGAGGGGATCGTGCAGGAAGGTGTAGCCCTGGCGCTCGAAGCGCGGGTAGCGCCGGACCTGATCGACCACCGCCATGTGGAATGGTGTCGCCGCCGCCGCGATCCGCGCCACCGCTGTCGGCGTGATCCGCACGCGCGTCGTCACATCGAGCGGCACCAGCGTGATCGGCGCGCCCGAGGTCAAGACGATGTGCGCCGCCTCGGGATCGCAGCGGATATTGTGCTCCACATAGGGGAGATCCAGGCGTTCCGGCCCGCGCAGGGCACCGCCCATGATCATCAGGTCGGCGAGATCGCGGGCCACGCGGGGATCGCGCTTCATCGCGAGGGCGACATTCGTCAGTGGCCCGATGGCGAGCAACCGGATCTTGCCGGGGTTGTCCAACACCGTGCGAACGATGAAGTCCACCGCGTCCTCAGTTTCCCCCTGCGACTCCTCCTCCGGTTCGATCAAGCCCTGGCCCTCATGTCCCTCCCAGTAGATGGGGCGCAGGCCGAGCAGCGGCTCGCTCGCGCCGCGCAGGACCGGGATCCCGCGCAGTCCGTAGAGTGACAGCAGCTTTTGCACCATCCGGGCGCGTAGTCCCACGTCGCCGTAAACGCAGGTGACGCCCGCCAACTGAACTTCCGGCGAGCCGAGGACCACGGCGAGCGCGAGGCAATCATCGACATCGGTGCCGATATCTGTATCGAGAATAATCCGTGTGGGCACGGCACTTCCTTTCTGCTCAGCTCAAGTCTGCTCTGCTCGAGTCGGGGAGTTTAGAGGGTGGTATCCGGCGCGCCGTCGAATAGCGCGGCGATGGCGAAATCGACCGGTAGCGTCGGCGACGCCAAGCGTCCGTCCGCCGCGATCAGCGCCTCGCGCGCGTAGGTGCCGGTGGCGCGATTCGGTGCCCAATAGAGCAGGAGATCGCGGGTCGCCGGGCGCACGATCCAGTATTCCGGTACCCCGGCGCGGGCGTAGATGCCGAGCTTTGTCGCGGTATCCAGCTCGGGATTCGAGGGCGAGAGGATTTCCGCGATCAGGTCCGGCACGCCGCGGATCCGCCCGTCGCTGATGATCGCCGCGCGCTCGTGGCGTACCAGCAGGAAGTCCGGTTGCGCGGGCTGGGCTCCGGGGATCAGCAACCCGATCGGCGCAACGAACGGGTAGGCGATGCCACGGTCTTCGAGCGGAAAGCCGACCACCCTTAAGAGGCGTGAGTCAATCCATTGGTGGTAATTGCTCGGCGAGGTCGTCATGTACAGCACCCCATCGAGGACTTCATAGCGGTTACCGTCGAGCGGTAACGTTTCCCAGCGCGCGTAGTCCCAGCCCCGATCGAGCGAGCGGAGAACCAGGTGCGGGAGTGTCACAGCTGGATTTGCGGCCATCGGCCTCTCCTTCTGGGCGCTGCTGGCGCTGCTTCAGCGCGGACTGTGGGTGCTGCCCTACCGCCGAGTATAGCACGGGGGTCCGCGCCAATCCGGGGGCAACAAATACGGCGAGGAGGGCGCGATAGACGCGCCCTCCTCGCCATCGAAAAAACCCGTTTCGGTTAGCCCTTGACCGCGCCTGCGGCGAGCCCCTGGACCATGTACCGCTGGGCCAGGAAGTAGAGGATCATCACCGGCAGGGCGGAGAAGACCGCCCCGGCCATGATCGGACCCCAGAGGAAAACGTCGCCGGTGATCAGGTATTGCAACCCGACCGGCACGGTGCGTTTGTCCTCGGAGGTGATGAAGATCAAGGCCAGCAGGAGCTCGTTCCAGGCACCGGTGAAGGTGAAGATGCCGACCGCGACCAATCCCGGTGCGGAGAGCGGCAGCAGGACGCGCATCATCGCGCCGAAGCGGGTCGCGCCATCGACCATCGCCTGCTCCTCCAGGTCGGGCGGGATCCCCTTGAAGTAGCCCATCAGCAGCCAGGTGCTGAACGGCGTGGAGAAGGTCATGTAGACGATCACCAGCCCGTGCAGACTGTTCCCGAGATTCAGTTGGGCGACAAGGACCGAGAGCGGGATGAAGAGAAGCGACGACGGCGTGAGGTAGGCCAGCAAGATCAGCTTGCCGATCGCCCCACGGAAGCGGTACTTCAGTCGCACGAGGCTGTAGGAGGCCAGCGCGGAGATGAAGACCGAGACGAAGGTGGCGGCGCTTGCCACGATGAAGCTGTTGCGGATGTTGACGAGGAAGTTCTTCTTCAGCAGCAACGTCTCGTAATTGATCAGCGTCGGTGCCTGCGGGAAGAGCGACGGCACCCGATAGATGTCGCGCGAGGTCTTGAACGAGATCGTCAACATCCAGTAGATCGGGAAGAGGACGATCAGACAGACGATGAACAAGGTCAGGTAGATGCCGATCGATCGCCACGGGATCCTGAAGCGGACCGTCTCTTTGCTCTGCTCTTGCGCCGGGGCGGGCGCTTGAGCGCGGGACATGGTTGCCATTGCTGCCTCCAGAGCGTCGTGGGTCGTGAGTCGTGAGTCGTGAGAAAGACAGTGCTGACATGAACCTCCGAGCCAGCCGCGAGCCCTCTCACGACTCACGACCCACGACTCGAACTTAGTCCTCTCGCTGCAAGAGCGCGGCGACGATGAAGACGAGGATCGCCAACGCCGGGACGATCGCGACCGAGACGGCGGCGGCTTCGCCGAGCCGCTGGCTCTGGAGGCCGAAGAAGGCGAGGACCGGCAGGACCATCGTTGCGTCGGACGGCCCACCTTGCGTCATGATCCAGATACTCTCGAAGCTGTTCGCCGTCCAGATCGAGGAGAGGAGGGTGACGACGATGATGACGTGGCGGATGCTCGGCAGGGTGATGTAGCGGAAGCGCTGCCAGCGGCCCGCGCCGTCGACCTTCGCCGCCTCGTACTGCTCCTGCGGCACGTTCTGCAAGGCAGCCAGGAACGAGATGCACCAGAACGGGAAGCCACGCCAGACCGTCGCGATGATCACCGCCGGCATCGCCGTGGAGCGCTGGCCAAGCCAGTCGATCACGCCGGGATTGAAGCCGAGCGCGTCGATCAGCAGATTGATCCCCCCGCCGATCGGCAGGAAGAGGAGCCGCCAGGTCAGGTAGCTGACGAACGCGGGCATCGCCCACGGCAAGAGGATGAACGAGCGGAAGAGGCCGCGCCCCTTGATCTTCTCGTTTAGCAGCAGGGCCAGGCCCAGGCCGATGAAGAATTTCAGGATGTCGGTGACGACGACCATCGTGACGGTGTTCGTCAGCGCGCGGTTGAAGCTGACCCAATTGAACAAGAACTGGTAATTGCGAAAACCGACGAAGACGCCCGGATCGCCGACGATCCGGCTCGTGAACGAGATGTAGATCGCGTAGACGAACGGGTACGCCACGAGCCCCAGCAGCACCAGGCAGACCGGGATCACCATCAGGTAGCCACCCAGCGCCTCCCGCCGGGCCATCGTCATGTACGGGCGTCGGGATGACGCGGGTGTGGCAGCCATTTGCGCCTCCGGGGAAGGCCGTCCGTAGCCGGTAGTCCGTAGTCCGTAGAAGCTGCTGACGAACCACTGCTTGCACAGTATGTTGCCGCGTGACAACCAGGCTCTACGGACTACGGACTACCGACTACGGACTCCCTACCTACTTGTACTTCGCGTAGATCGCTTCGCCGGCCTTCTGGGCTTCGTCGATGGCGCGGTCGAGATCGTAGTTGTCGATCACGACGCGCTGGATCATCTTCGGCACGATGTAGTTATTGTTGAAGTCGGCATAGGCGGTGTTGCTGACATCCGGGAAGCCCGGCGCGGTGCCGTTCTGCGCGAGGTCGAGCAGTCCGGCACGGATGGGATCGGTGAAGGCGTCGAACTTCGCCTGGTTCTGCAGGACCGGGCCGTAGATCGCGACCTTGTAATATTTGTTCAGGAAGTCCGGGTTCGACAGGTGCTCGACCAGCGCCTTCGCCGCGTCGATATTCTTGCCCGCTTTCGGGATGGCGCGGACATTCGGGCCGAAGGAGGAGATCAGGCGCTTCGGCCCGCTCGGCAAGGCGGAGAAGCCGGTATTGTTGACCAGCTCATCGTCCTTGTTCGCCTTCGCGGTGATCGCCACGCTGCCGGTGTTGGCGATGAAGACCGCCTGCCCGGCGAGGTAGGCGTTGTTGTCGCCCGCGCCGTCCCAGGTCGTGGCACCGGGGGGGAAGAGCCCCTTCTTGTAGGCTCCGGTAACCCATTCGAGGTACGCCTTCGTCTCGGGCGACTTCAGCGTGACCGTCTTGCCGTCATCGGAGGCGATACGCCCGCCCCATGACTGGAGGACCGAGACCTGCAAGTTGCCGTCGCCGACGTTCGACAGTGCCAACCCCATCCCGTACAGCGGCGGCTTCGTCACCTTCTCGGCGGCGGTGCTGAGTTCTTCCCAGGTCTTCGGCACCTGGATACCGGCCTTTTGCAGGACGTCCTTGCGCGAGAAGAGGAGGTTACCGGAGACGCCGAACGGGATCCCGTTGCGCGAGCCGCCGAACTTTGCCGGGGCGGTCGCCTCGTCCGTCCCCTTCAGCCAGCCGCCCTGCGCGCCGCCGATCTTGGCGTAGAGATCATCCAGCGGGGTCAGCTTCTGCGTGTTGGAGAGGAGGAGCATCAGATCGAGGCCCATGTCGAGCGCATCGGGCATGGTGTTCGATTCGACGGCCGCCGCGACCTTCGTATTGGTCTCGTTCTGGTTGATCATCACGCAATCGATCTCGATCTTGTTCGCCTTGCCCCAGTCCTTGACCGTCTGCGAGAGGAGATTATTGGCATCGTCGGAGAAGATCAGGCCGCCCCAATAGGTCATCTTGCCGGTCGAGGTGATCGGTCCGGTGGAAACCGGGCTCGTCGAAGCCCGCGCTGCGGTCGCACTCCCGGCCACGCTCGCGGCGGGGGTGGTCGCCGGCGCGGCGCTCGCCGGGGCGCTACCGGCCGGGGCTGCGCTGGCTGGCGCGGTGCTGGCCGCCGGTTTGGTCGCGGTCGGTGCCGTCGAACCGAACGGATTTGCCTGGGTCGGCGCGGCCCCGCCACCCGTACCCGTTGTCGCCGCCGTGCCGCCGCACGCGGCCAGGAACGCCGCCGCCGCCGTACCGGCGATGCCACCGAGTAGCGCACGCCGCGTGAGAATCTGCTGTTTGCTCACCACTGGCTCCTTCCCTCTCTATCCTCGTGAACACCACGCACACCACATTGCCACTCATCCCCCGATAAGTGGTTCGCCCCATCCCTGGTTAAATGGTCAGACCGCCCGACCGCTTGACAAACTGACTATAGCAAGCGATCAATACGCCGTCAATCGTCGCGGAATTATTCGCAGATACTGTCGCAGATACTGTTGATGAGGGAGTGGTGCAACGATGACGGCGGCACTTGGGATGCGGATCGCGGTGGGGCAGTTCAACGAGCTGGCGGATGAGAAGCTGATCTACGCGCAACAGCTCGGCGTACCCGGCGTGCAGATGAACACGCCGAAGCTGCCGGACAAGGGAGGCTATTGGGCGTATGACGACCTCGTGGCGCTGCGCGAAAAGACGGAAGGATTTGGGCTGCGCTTCGAGGCGATCGAGAATGTCCCCATCCATTTCTACGACAAGGCGATGCTCGGCCTCCCCGGGCGCGACGAGCAGATCGAGAAATATCAGACGACGATCCGCAACGTCGGTCGCGCGGGGATTCCGATCCTCGGCTATCACTTCATGCCGAACTCCGTCTGGCGCACCTCGCGCACCTCACCGGGTCGCGGCGGCGCGCACGTCACCTCCTTCGACATGGCCCTCGTCGAGACCGCGCCGGGCGGCGGGCAGAGCGCCTTCGTCGCCAAGCGCGACGAGAAGGTGGATGCCCTCTGGGTCAAGGAGGAGATGTCCGGCGATGAAGTGACCGAAGACCAGATGTGGGCGAACTACGAATATTTCATGCGCGCGGTGCTGCCGACCGCGAAAGAGGCGGGCGTGAAGCTGGCCCTGCACCCCGATGATCCGCCGGTGCCGATGCTCGGCGGGGTCGCGCGGCTCTTCAAGAATGTCGAGGGTTTTAAGCGCGCGGAGCAGATCGCGCTCGATCTCCCGAGCGGCGATGCCTGGGGGCTGGATCTCTGCCTCGGCTGCTGCTCGGAGATGCCCGGCGGCGCGGCGAACGTGGCGGCGATGATCGACCACTTCGGGCCGCAGGGGCGGATCCTCTACATCCACTTCCGCGACGTGAAGGGGACGGTGCCGCAATTCGCCGAGTGTTTCATCGGCGAGGGCAATTTCAACGCCGCCGAGACGATGCTGCGGCTGAAGCGAGTCGGCTTCACCGGCTTCCTGCTCGATGACCATGTGCCGCACATGGTCGATGACAGCGACTGGCAGCATCGCGGTCGCGCCCACGCGATCGGCTATATGCAGGGGCTGATCGATATGGCGTCGACCGCTGGCCTGTAGTTCACCGTAGCGCTGCCCCACCTTTAAGGGTGGGGCAGCGGCAGCATTCGGCTACTTGTCCCGTTGATAAATCGGTGCAGCGGGTGCTGCGGACATCGCTTTCTTTAACCACGTATTCTCGTTGTTGAGGGGGATTACGTAGAAGATCTCTGGATGGGCGATGGCGGTGGCGACCGCTTGCGCCATCTTGTGATCTGTTTTTGGCGAGCGATGCAAGTAGAACGGCTGCTTGATGACGATCCCAAGCGCGAAAACCGGCATATCGGAGAAGTGTTGCACGTCCTTACGAACGAGGTACGCTTTGTCGATGTATGGAAAGTTGGCAAGCTTGTCGGTGATCGTCGTAACCGCTTCTTGAGTGAGGTCGTGCGGTACAAAGGTATCGCCGCGATTAATGCCTGCCCGTTCTGACCGTGCGGCGCGCAATGACTCATAATATGCCGTTCGTCGCTCCTGATACGTGGTTGCCTCTGCTCCCCGACCATGCTGTTCCAGGTAGCTGATGATGCGAGAGCATCCTTCGGGGGTGTAGCGCTCATTTTCGTTGATTGCCCTTGCTATCTGGGCAATACCGGCGCTATCTTCTTTATCGAGAAGCAAACACCCGACAGCGAAGTGAATCTCTGGTGCTTCTGGGTTCTGGATTAGTGCTGCACCGTAATGCTCCAGCGCCGTATCCTTATCACCAAACTCCGCTGTCCAGTGCGCTCGCTGAAGGGTTTCCGCGGCGGTGAGGGGTCGGTGGCGTTCCTCTTGTTCCAGCGTTTGTAGCCCGATCGCTGCCGCCCGCGCCTCGGCATAACGATTTGCCCATTGCTCCCTGACTGCATCGTGCCACTCGTGATCCATTCTCTCGATAAATTGTGTCCGCTTCTCCCCGAAGGCCCACGATGCCGCTGATACGTTCAACGTTGACGGTATGTAGGCCTCTTGACCGATCGCCGCCAGCCGAGTTGCGAGGATGGGATGTGTATCGTCGGGGTCATTCTTTTGTTGTAGTGCTTCGGTTAACCAACGATCACTATTCGGACCGACGAGGGGATGATGCAGGGCCTCCTCTAATTCGCGGTAGGGCAGCGGAAGGTGAGCCTGCTGGTTGGCACGCCCGAAAATATCGGGCCAGAACGACTCGTGCAGAAAGCGACCACGCAGCGTGATGGTGAGCAGCGCGTCGGCCATCTGCCGCCCACCGGCCACCTTAACGCCAGCGCGGTCCGCTTCATATTCCTGCGACCGCGCTAATACGAACGAGTAGGCGTTGAAAAATGGCGAGTACCAGCGGAAAAATGGCAAAAAGGCCCAAATCCCCCAGTGTTGGCTTGCCGCGAGGCGAATAAGCAATTGCTCCCAACTATTGCGCATCCGATAGATCCATGCCCCGAAGCGGCTGTGAGCACCGGACAGGTGGCCGATCTCGTGGGCGAGAACCGCCCGGAATTGTTCGGGGGTGAGTGCCAGCAGCAGCGGCAGGCCAATAACCAGATAGTTGCGGTGCCAGCCCAGGATTCCCAGGCGCGGATACTGCATGACGCCGGCGTTGAACTCATCAGTCAGGAGAATGCGGTGTACCGCCGGTGCATGGAGCGCTAAGCTCATCGCCGCGACCTCGTTGAAGAGGTCCGGTGCATCATGTTCGCGCAACTCAATTCCTGCCGGTGGTGAGAAGCGGACCCAAAGTGACCGCACAATGAGGAAAGCGAAGCCGA
>DATCMP010000415.1:0-13926 GCA_036563365.1 Thermomicrobiales bacterium | reverse complement strand
TCTCACGACTCACGACCCACGACTCACGACTCTTGCCAGCCGCGCCAGCGCCACGGAGCCGCCGACGTAGATCCAGAGGAGGGCGCTGCTGTCGAGGTAGTTGTGGAAGGCGGAGTTGGTGGCGTAGGTGGCGAGGCCGCCGATGCAGCCGATCGCGAGGCCGCTGAGCAGGGGGTCGGGGCTGCGCGCGGCGAGCCAGTAGTTGCGGACCGCGCCGACGAAGAGGAGGACGTAGGCGATCAGCGCGCCGAAGCCCCAGGAGATCCAGACGGTCAGGAAGTCGTTGTGCGGGCGCTCGGTGCCGATCGCTTCGTCGCCGACCCCGGCCTCGGTCGCGCCGAGGTATTGCAACGAAACCTCCTCGAAATGCTCGTGGCCGATCCCGGTGAGCGGGTTGTCGAGCGCGACGGCGAGGGCGACGTTCAGCAACGATTCATGGCTCGCGGCGCTCTGATCGTTCTCGGCGGTCTTGTAGTAGCGCGCGCCGATCAGGCCGGTGCCGGAGAGGAGTTGGAAGGCCAGGAACGCCCCGACGACCGCGCCGAGGAGGAGTTTCCGTCGCAGGCCGCGCAGGCAGAGGCCGATCGCGATGATCCCCGGCCCGAGCGCCAGGAGCGCCGAGCGGGTGTAGGTGAAGTAGAGGCCGATCAGGATGATCCCGACGACCGCGCAGAGGGCGAGGCGCAAGCGGTCGCGCCGCCACGGGCCGACGGCCAGGACGCCGAGCAGCGGCAGGAGCGGGAAGGGCAGGGCGTTCGCCAGCAGGACCGGGCTGTTGCTGAGGCCGATCGAGCGCCCCTTCCACTCGCTGACGAGGTCGGCCCCGAGGGCGCTGCCACGCGCGAAATGTTGCCAGGCCGCCACCAGCGCCCCCGCCAGCGCGATCGGCAACGCGACCGCCGCGATTCGCAGGATGTCGCGGCGCTGGCGGATCGCGGCGGCGGCGACGAGCAGTGCCAGGATTTGCACGAACTGGTAGCGGAGGTATTTGACGCCGTAGTCGCCGCCCGAGGTGAGGATGTTGAACGCGGTCGCCAGGGCCACCAGGGCGATGGCGGGGAGGAAGACGCGCCGGAAGCGGCGGTCGGCGAGGGTGCTGCTCCGCAGGACGAGGGTGCCGATGGCGAGGGTGGCGAGCAGGGTGGCGACGAGGCGCAGGCTCATCCCGAGTTGCGGGATGAAGTAGCTGGCGATCGTCAGTTCGCCGATCAGGAGCGGGGCGAGCGCCCAGCCCGGATTGTTGAGGATCAGCAGCAGGCTGCCGAGCGTCAGCCCGAGCAGCACGCCGACTTCCGGCTGCCCCGCCGCGCCAAGCGCCCCCGCGATGCCGACCGCAACGACCGCCACGGCAAGGAGCAGCGGGCGCAGCGGCGGTCGCCCTGCTGTGGGTGCTGGGGCGGTGTTGGCGCGGCGATTGAGGCGGGCGGTGGTGGGGGCGCTCATCGGTCTGTCCTTTGGGTGATCGGTGCGGATTTGTCGCGATCGGTTGATGGTTCATGAGGCTATGGTGGTGGCAGGCGGTTTCAACCGCCTGCCACCCTTGATGTTTCCCCTTATTCCGCCTTCCGCAGCGGCGGCTCGTCGTCCTGGGTCGGCAGGGGACGCGAGCGGGGTATGGCAGCGTTGGTGTGTGAGGCGGTGCCGTTCTGGCCGTTGCGGTAGCCGGTGGCTGTCTCGCGGCGTTGCCGGGCGCGTTCGACCAGGGAGAGGATGTCGTCAGGCTGGCGTTCCGCGACGCTGGCGACGGGGCTCAGCGGGAGTAGATCGCGCTCGGGCGCGGCGGGCGCGGCGGTCTCGCGGAGCGGCAACGGCGTCGGCGGTACGGCGCTGATTGCCGGTGCTGTCGCGACTTCCGCTTCGGCGAACGCGGTGATGGCGCGCTGTTGACGACGGCGGCGAAGCATATCCAGCCCGAAACCGAGGGCGGCGGCGAGGGCGAGCCCGAGACCGGCTCCGGCGATCAGGATCTTCTTCTTGCCGGTGGCGGGCAACGGGTCCGACGCGACGCCGTAGCGGATGAGCGGCACCCGCGCGGCCGGGGCGTCGAGTTGCAGTTGCGCGTAATCCCGCGTCAGGGTCTGCAACTGCTGCCCGTAGGCCGAGGCGAAAGCGGCCGAGACGGACGGGTCGGCGCTGCCGGGAAGCTTGACGAGTTGGGCGCGCACGTCATCGATCTGGATGGTGGTGTCGCGCAGCGTGTTCTGCACCTGGCTGATCTGGTTGTTGATCGTGTCGAGCCATTGCGCGCGGGTCGCCACGATCTGCGGCGACGGCGGGCCGTTGGTGCCGGAGAGGCGATCGGCCTCGGCCTGGCGCTGCAACTCCTGCTGATAGCTCGCCTGGAGTTGGAGCAGGCTGGCGCGCTGGGTGGTCAGGCTGGCCTGCAACTCCTCCTGCCGCTGATTGAGGCGCGAGGTGAGGTAACGCTGGCCGGTCTGGTCGATCTGCCCTTCCAATAGTTGCTGGCGTGCGTCGATCTGGGCGCTGGCCCGCGCGTTCACGTCGCGGACGAAGACCGTCGCGATCGTGTCGGCGAGGAGGCGGGCCTTCCCCTGATCGGTATCGGTGACGGTGATCACGATGAAGTTCGTCCCCTTCGTCGCGCGGATGTCGATCTTGCCCTCCTGTTGCAGGAGGGTGAGATCGCTCGCGCTGAGCGGCAGGGTGCTGCTGAGCTCCTTGCTGACGAGCGAGAAGATCTGCGAGGTCGCCGCCTCGGCGGTGTAATTCGTCGTGGCGGTGATCGACTGGTTCGCGCTCGCGTTCGGGTTGGTTGTCGTCTGCGGCGGCACCTGCACCTGGGCGACCGACTGGTAGGGGATCGGGCCGTAGGCGGTGTAGGCGAAGGCCCCGCCGATCCCGATGACCGCCCCGAGGACGATCAGCCACCACCAGCGCAGGGCGAAGGCGAGGTACGGATCGGGTCCGGTTGGCCGCAAGTCCTCGTCGGTTTCCTGCGGCCCCCCGGTGTGGTCGCTGTCGTGTGCGCCGTTGCGTGCGCCGTTGCTGTCGAATGTCTGGTCGTTAGTCGGCACTTGCCACCCCCATGACAGTCTCGATCCCTTGGGTCGTGTTGCCCCAGGCGCGGCGCAACGAACCGGCGACGTAGTCGAGTTGGGCCGCTTCCAACTCGGCGTACATCGGCAACGAGAGGATCCGCGGCGCGAGCCATTCGGTGACGCGCAGATCCCCCGCGACCCGCGTGATCCCCTGCGCGGCGGGCTGCTGGTGGGCGGGGATCGGGTAGTGGATCCCGGTGGCGACGCCGACATTGGTCAGCAATTGCCGGGCGAAGTCGCGCGCCTCGGTCTGGACGACGTAGAGGTGGTAGACGTGGCTCGCGCCCGGTCGTGTCTGCGGCAGGGCGAGGTCGAGGTCGGCCAGCAAGGTCGCGTAGGCGGCGGCGTGCTCGCGGCGGCGCTCGTTCCACTCATCGAGGTAGCGCAGCTTGACGCGCAGCGCGGCGGCCTGGATCTCGTCGAGGCGCGAGTTCCAGCCCATCTCCTGATGCTCGTACTTGCGGGTCGAGCCGTGGTCGCGCAGGCGACGGACGCAGTCGGCGATGGCGCGGGAGTTGGTGGTGATCGCGCCGCCATCGCCGTAGGCCCCGAGATTCTTCGAGGGGTAGAAGCTGAAGGCGGCGGCGTCGCCGATGCTCCCGGCGCGGCGTCCCTTGTCCTCGGCCCCGTGCGCCTGGCAGGCATCCTCGATCACCGCGAGGCCGTGGCTGCGGGCGATCGGCATGATCGCGTCCATGTCGGCCATTTGCCCGTAGAGGTGGATCGGCACGATCGCGCGGGTGCGCGGCCCGATCGCCGCCCCCAGCTTCGACGGGTCGAGGGTATAGGTGACCGGGTCGATGTCCACGAAGACCGGGGTCGCGCCCAGTTGGGTGATCGCCTCGGCGGTGGCGATGAAGGTGTGGGCGACGGTGATCACCTCGTCGCCGGGGCCGACGCCGCAGGCGCGGAGGGCCAGGGTCAGCGCGTCGGTCCCCTGCGCGACGCCGATCGCGTGGGCCGCGCCGCAATAGGCGGCGAACTCGCTCTCGAAGGCGCGCAGATTCGGCCCGAGGACGAGGTCCATCCCGTCGAGGACGGCGAGCATCGCCGCCTGGACTTCTTCGCGCACGGTGGCGTACTGCGCTTTCAGGTCGACGAACGGGATCTGCATGGTCAGGGCTTCGCGCGACTTCAGGGGCTTAGTTACCACGGTAGTCCTCCTTGCTGTATGGTCTGAGTCAATGACGAGTGACGAGTGACGAGTGACGAATAGGGCGACTGGAGGGGCAGTAGTTTTAGCGGCGTGGGTCGCCGGTTAAAACCGGCGCTAAGTGGCCTGCGGGCCACGAAGCCTACTGAAGTAGGCTAGGTTTGGGTCAAACGCGGTGCCTTTCGCTTCTCCTGATAAGGCGGGATGATTAGCGAACCTAGTCCAGTTCACTGGACTTCGTGGCCCGCAGGCCACCTAGCCGGGGATTTCAATCCCCGGTCCTCCGCCTTATCGGCGGAGGTCAGTTTCCTTCATCACCCCTCGACTCTCCCCGCCCTCTCCGCGTCTCCGCGTCTCCTGTTCCGTCCCCTTCTCGCCCACTGGCCCACTACGCCCACTCGGCCCGCTACACCCCCCGCAAACTCTCCAAACACCCCTCCACGATGTCGGCGAGTTGAGGGATAACGCGGGCTTCGAGCGGGCCTGCGGAGGGGATCGGGGTGTCGCGGGCGGCGACGCGGATCGGGCGACCGATCAGGGAACCGTAGGAGCGCTCGGCGATCAGGGCGCAGACCTCCGCGCCGACGCCGCCGGTCCCCTCCTCCACGAAGACGAAGCGCCCGGTGCGCCCGACCGAGGCGAGCAGGGTGTCGGCGTCGAGCGGCTTGAGGGTGCGGAGGTCGATCACGTCGCATTCGACCCCTTCGCTGGCGAGGATGTCGGCCGCGTCGAGCGCGAGATCGAGCATCCGCCCGTAGGAGACGAGGGTGAGATCGGTCCCCGTGCGACGGATACGGGCCTTGCCGAGCGGGATCGGCGCGGCGTTGTCATCGAGTTCGCCACTTTTCGGGTAGAGGAGCTTGTTCTCGATGAAGACGACCGGATTGTTGTCGCGGATCGCGCTCTTCAGCAGCCCCTTGGCGTCGGCGGGGTCGCTGGGGGCGACGACCTTGAGGCCCGGCACCTGGATCAGCCAGCCTTCGAGGCTCTGCGAATGGCTGGCCCCGTAGCCGCGACCCGCGCCCGCCGGGGTGCGGACGACCAGCGGCACGCTGTACTGGTTGTCGTACATGTAGCCGATCTTCGCGGCGTGGTTCGTGATCTGGTCCATCGCCAGGGTCATGAAATCCATGAACATGATCTCGGCGACCGGGCGCATCCCGGTCATCGCCGCGCCGACCGCGACGCCGACGAAGCCGTTCTCGGAGATCGGCGTGCGGATGATCCGGTCGTCGCCGAAACGCTCCGGCAGATCGCCCATCACGCCGAACGCGCCGCCATTGTCGAGGTCTTCGCCGAGGATGATGACCGCGTCATCGCCCGCCATCTCCTCACGCAGCGCCTCGTAGAGGGCATCGCGATAGGTCGCCGTCCTGCTCATCAACGCACCTCCACCAGCTGTTGTGACTGTTGCGTCCGCGCCGCGGCGGGCCGGGCCGTCTCGGCGTAGGCTCCGAGCAGCGCCTCGTCCTCGGCGTAGGGACTGTCCAGGGCGAAACGGGTCGCCTCGTCGATCTCGATTTCGATCGCCGCTTCGAGTTGTCGGACCTCCGGCTCGGCCCCCGCCGCGAGGAGGTCGGCGCGCCAGCGGGCGATCGGGTCGCGCTCACGCCAGGCGGCGACCTCATCGCGCTCGCGATATTTGCTGCCGTTGTCGCTCTTGGAGTGGCCGCAGAAGCGGTAGGTTTTGGCTTCGAGGAGGGTCGGCCCACCACCGGCGCGGGCGCGACCGATCGCCTCGTGCGCCGCCGCGCGCACGGCCAGCAGGTCCATCCCATCGACGGTGACGCCGGGGATCCCGTAGCCCGCGGCGCGGGCGCTGATGTCGGGGACGCTCGTCGTGCGCGCGGCGGCGGTCCACATCGCGTAGCCGTTGTTCTCGCAGATGAAGACGATCGGGAGTTGCCAGATCGCGGCCATATTCAGCGCCTCGTGGAAGGTGCCCGCATTGGACGCACCCTCGCCGAAGAAGCTGAGGGCGACCTGGCCGCTACGGCGCAGTTTCGCCGAGAGGGCCGCGCCGGTCGCGACCGGCATCCCGCCGCCGGTGATCCCGTTCGTGCCCAGGAACGAGTAGTCGCGCACCGCGATATGCTGTGAGCCGCCCTTGCCGCGACAGAACCCGGTCGCCCGCCCACAGATTTCCGCCAGGAGCGGGGCGATCGGCGCGCCCTTCGCCAGCAGATGCCCGTGTCCGCGATGGGTACTGACGACATAATCGTCCGGCTGAGCCGCCCCGACGACGCCGACCGCGCAGGCTTCCTGGCCGATCGAGAGGTGCGCCGTCCCCATCGTCAGCCCCCGGCTGAAGAGCCAGCCGATCTGCTCCTCGCTGCGGCGGATACGGAGCATCTGGCGGTAGAGGTCGAGCGCCTCGCTGGTGGTTGTGTGCATCGGTAGCTCCTCTCTGAGCGGGCCGGTGAAGTACGAAGTACGAACGACGAAGTACGAACGACGAAGTGGGCGAGTGGGCCAGTGGGCCAGTGGGCGAGTAGCGAGTGACGAGTGACGAGTGACGAGATGTGATGGGATGGGCGGTGGTGTTGGCGGCGTGGGTCGCCGGTTGAAACCGGCGCTAGGTGGCCTGCGGGCCACAAAACCTACTGAAGTAGGTTAGGTTCGCTGCTGAATCTGACTCGTTGGAAAAAGCACCGCGTTTGCGCCAAACCTAGCCTACTTGAGTAGGCTTCGTGGCCCGCAGGCCACCTAGCCGGGGATTTCAATCCCCGGTCCTCCACCTTAGCGGCAGAGATTCACACGTCTCATCGCTCTTGATTCGCCCATATCCCGCACCCTCTTAACAAACTCACTTCGTCGTTCGTCGTTCGCCCCCCCACTGGCCCACTGGCCCACTCGCACCACTGGCCCACTTCGCCCACTAACTTCCGCGTTTGCTCGCGCCAAGGACCTTGGCCGGGACGCCGCCGACGATCACGTCATCGGGGAAGTCGTTCATGACGGCTGCGCCGGGGGTGATGATGACGTTGCGCCCGACGGTGACGGTCGAGTTGATCGCCGCGCCGACGCTGACCAGAACGTTCTCGCGCAGGCAGACGACGCCGGAGAGGGCGCAGCCGGGCGAGAGGTGCGAGAACGGGCCAATGAAGCAGTCGTGCGCGACGATCGCGCCGACATCGACGATCGCCCCCTCACCGATCTCCGTGCCGGGGCCGACGACCGCGCCGGCCTCGATCAGCGCGCCCGCGCCGATCCGTACGTCCGCGCCGATGTGGGCGCGCGGGTCGATCAGCGCCACGATCGGCAGATCGATCGCATCTTTGAGGCGGCGGTGGACCTTGCGCCGGATCTCCGAGTGGAACGACAGGGTTACGCCGTCGATCTCGCCGCGCTTGGCGAGCGCGACGAGCGCCGCGAAGCCACCGAGAACCGGCATCCCGCCGAGTTCGCCGCCCTCCAGACCGGGCTTGTCATCGATCAGGCCGATGACGGTGAACTCCTCGCGCTGGCGGGTGATTTCGAGGAGTTGCCTGGCCCCGAGCCCCGCGCCGTAAATGGCGATCCGTTGGGGCTTCGGTCGTGCCGGGATGCCGCGGGAGAGGGTGATGGCCGCCTGCGGGTCGGCGTGGGTGCCATTTGTGCCGTTCGTCCCCATACCGTTCTGCTGCGCGATCAGCCGATCCTCATGTGGCGGGGTGGCGCCGTTCGCGCCGTGGTGCGCCGCGCCGTTCGTTGGCCGACCCAGGATGCCGCGTGCGGCGAGGCGGGCGCGGACGGCGTCAGGGTCGGGCGCATTCGAGCGCGGGATATGGCGTAGCGGTGCCGGTGCCGGTGCGGCTGGCGGTGTCGGCGTCGCGCCATTCGTGGCTGCTGCGCCGTTGGCCGTGCCGGTCCAGTTGCCGTAGACGCGCTCGCTGTGGGCAGCGTTCGTGTCCGGCCCCGCCGCGAGGCGCGCTTCGAGGGCGGTGATGTCTTCGTCGGCGGTGCCGAGGATCGCGATCGCCTGATTGACGGCGACCCGCGTGCCGTCGGCGACGAGCAAGCGGCGCAGCATGCCCGCCGACTCCGCCTCCAACTCGATGATCGCCTTGTCGGTCTCCACGTCGGCCAGCGGCTCGCCGACGGCGACTATCTCGCCCTCGCCCTTGCGCCAGGCGACGATCGTCGCCCATTCGGTATTCATCCCCAGCTTCGGCAGCAAAACCTCGGTAGCCATCGGCGTTCCCCTGTCTGTTGTCCGGCCCGCAGCGGCGGGTCGTGGCGGCTAGTCGGCGGCGACGACGCTGTCCAGGAGCGACGGTGCCTCGGCCTCGTCGTAGGCGATCGGCTCCCGCGAGCCGCCGTTGTGCAGGGAGCGGTCGGCCCCTTCCAGGATCCGTACGACCTTGGAGCCGACCCGACCATCGCTCTGCGGGCGCTCGCCGGTGCGGATGCAACTGATGAAGTGATCGCACTGCATCCGTAGCGGCTCCTGGAAGGGGACATGGGGGATCGTCACGTCGCCGTAGCGATAGGCGAGGTGGAAGTCGCGGAACTGGTCGGTTTCGTACGGTTCCTCGACCCCCTTGTCATAGATGCGGATCTTCTCGGCATCGGCGAGATCGTTGCAGACGACCATCTTCTTCGAGCCGACGATCGTCACCCGGCGCACCTTGCAGGGGTCGAGCCAACTGAGGTGCAGGTGGGCGAGGACATTGCCGGGGAAGCTCACATCGAGGTAGGCCACGTCGTGGACGGCGGGGCGCAGATTGGCGCTGCCCCGCGCGCTGACCGCCAGCGGATCGGCCCCCAGGACGTAGAGGAGGATCGACAGATCGTGCGGGGCGAGATCCCAGAGGACGTTGATGTCCGACTGGAAGAGGCCCAGGTTCAGCCGCGCGGCATCGACGTAGTAGATCCGCCCGAGTTCGCCGCTTCGCACGATGTCGCGCAGGGCGCGGATGGCGGCGTTGTACTCGAAGGTATGCCCGACCATCAGCGTCAGCCCGCGCTCGTCGGCGAGGCGCACCAGCTCATCGGCCTCGCGGCTATCGGCGGTCAGCGGCTTCTCCACCATGACATGCTTCCCGGCCAGCAGCGCGGCCTTCGCCAGCCGATAATGGGTGCGGATCGGCGTGGCGACGACCACGGCGTCGATATCCGAGGCCAGCATCTCCTCGTAGCGCTGCGTCGTCCGCAAGGAGGGGTAATGGGCGCTCAGGCGGGCGAGCCGCTCGGCGTCGAGATCGGCCACCCAGGTTAACGCCCCCTGTGCCGTCTCGCTGAGGTTACGGACCAGTTTCGGTCCCCAATAGCCGTAGCCGACCACCCCGATCGTGATCGCGCCTTGTCCTCCGATGGCTACCATCCGTCGCCCCTCTTCCTATCGTCCCCGTCGTCCGTATCCCCTGGCTCTCCTGGCCCCCTAACCCCTGGCTCTCGCTCAGCGCGCGTCGCGGCAGGCGAGGACGGTCGGTATCGTCCGCAGCAAGATCAGCAGATCGAGCCGCAAGGACTGCTCGTTGATGTAGGCGAGGTCGAGCGCGACCATCTCCTCGAAGGTGGTGCGGCTGCGCCCGCTGACCTGCCAGAGTCCGGTGATCCCCGGCCTGACGCCGAGCCGACTGAACTGCTCCGGTCGGTAATGCTCCAACTCGTAGGGAATCGGCGGGCGCGGACCGACCAGGCTCATCTCGCCGCGCAGGACATTCCAGAGCTGCGGCAACTCGTCCAGGCTGGTGCGGCGCAACCACGCCCCGGCGGGGGTGATCCGCCGGTCGTTGCCGAGCTTGTAGAGCGGGACGCGCAGCGTGTCGCGCGCTCCGTCGTCTGCGGCGTCGGCGTTGGCGACGACCGGTGCCTCGCCGCGGATGAACGCCGCGACGTACTCGCGATGCGGGGTCGTGTCGGCCTCGACGTACATCGAGCGGAACTTCAGGAACGCGAAGGTCTGCCCGCGCAGGCCGACACGCTCCTGCCGGAAGAAGATCGGCCCCGGCGAACTGCGGCGCACCGCCAGCGCGCAGAAGGCGAAAACGGGCGCGAGCACGATCAGCAAGACGAGCGCGCCGACCAGATCGATCGCCCGCTTGGTGTAGCGATAGAGGCGCCGCGTCGGCAGCTGTGCCCAGGTGATCGCTGGCTGGATCGTGCGCTGCATCGCCCCTCCCTGCCCTTGCCGACTTGTCCCCACTGGTTGTGGTATCGAGCATAGGGACGGTGGGTCAAGCGCGGGTATATCGAGGGTAGAGATGTGGTTGAGGCCGCTGTGGGACGATTGTCTGCGACAAAGACGGTCATTCGGCCAATTCCCGCGCGCCGGAAGCAAGACGATCGTCTGCGGCAAGATACATCTTCAGGCCGATGCCCCTGGGTATTCATTCCTATAGGATAAGGTCATGGCTCCAACCCTCGTCTTGTGACATCGCGGCACGTCCGTGGCCGGTTTGCGAGGGGTGCCGGGCAGACAACGGGGCGGCGCGAGGGGCGTTTATCTCTCGGCGCGCTTGCCCATCCCACCATGGGCGCGAGCACTGTCATCAACGCGAATTACGGAACGCGACGACCACCTGCGGGTGGAGTTGCGGTGGAGGAACGCTGGCGTGGCGATTGTGGCCGACGACTGGGCCAACGATGGGCGGGAACCGATCGACGAGGCCCTGGCACGCCCCGCCGCCATCCCGGCGTTCGGCGAGCGGGCGGGGCGGCGGGCGACGGCGGCGACCACCACGCGGCGACAGACCCGCCAGCGGACTGCCTCTTCGCCGGTCGCGGAGTCGCTGAACACAATCGCGCACGAGTTGCGGACCCCGCTGGCGACCTTGGGCGTCAGCCTGGAGGTGCTGGCCGAGTGGCGGGAGTTGCAGCCGGAAGAGATCGATGAGCTCGTGGGGCGGCTCCAGCGGGGAGTCGTCTGGCTCGATCGGCTGGTGGAGAACCTCTCCGCGTGGTCGGCGGTCGAGACGCACGGCCTGACCCTGCGCCGCACCCCCGCCCCGGTCCTCGATTGGATCACCCCCGCGCTCGCTCTGGTGCGCCCGCTGCTCGATGGGCGCGATCAGCTTGCGGAGGTGATCTGCCTCGGGGAGGTACCGTGGGTCGATGGCGACGCCACCCGGCTGGCGCAGGCGCTGGTCAATCTGCTGGTGAATGCCAGCAAGTACAGCGTCTGGGGTGACCGGATCATCGTGGCGATTAGCGTCGAGGAACGTCACGAGGACGGTATCGGGGGTGGTATCGAGGGGGCGTGGGTGCGCGTGGCCGTGACCGATCATGGCGACGGCGTGTTGCCGGAAGAGCGCGAGCGAATCTTCCGCCGGAAGGCGCGCGGTCTGGCGGCGCTCCATTCGGGTGAACGGGGCCACGGGATCGGCCTCGACGTGGTCAGCGGCGTGGTCGAGGCGCACGGCGGCGCGGTCGGGGTGGAGAGCGCGTATGGGCAGGGCGCGACCTTCTGGTTCACCCTGCCGCGTTATCGCGCGGGTGCGCGCGAGTAGCCGGGGGCATATCCTGCACCGTTGTGTTGCTGGCCGAGCGGAGATGGGCTTTCGAGAACGCGATGCAGTCGGGCGATTGGGGAAAAACGCGATGAAAATCTTGCTGGTTGATGACGATAAAGACCTCTTGGATGTCACCGCCTACGCCTTGCGACGCGAAGGGTTCAACGTGATCGTGGCGACCGATGGGGCGCAGGCGATCCGCCGCTGGGAGCAGGACCACCCCGATCTGGTGATTCTGGACGTGAATATGCCGCATTTCAGCGGCTTCGAGGTCTGCCGCCGGATCCGCCAGGCCGATACGACGCCGATTATCCTGCTGACGGCGCTCAACCAGGAGGAGCAGATCGTCCAGGGGTTCCAGGCGGGTGCGGACGACTACGTCACCAAACCGTTCAGCCCGCGCCAGTTGGCGATGCGAATCCGGGCGATCTGGCGGCGCGCGGCGAACGGCGAGCCGGAGCCGGTGCGCGAGTTGCGCGTGGGGCCGCTGGTCCTCGACGCCGAGTCCCACGATGTGCGCCTCGACGATCGGCCGATCCAACTGACCCCGATCGAATTTCGGTTGCTCTACATCCTCGCGGCGAACAACGGGCGCGTCGTCAGCACTTCGCGGCTGGTCGATTACGCCGGGGGCTACGATGGCGGCGATGTCTCGCTGCTGAAAACTCACGTCAGCCATATCCGCAAGAAGCTGGATCTGCCGCAGGAAGCGATCGGCGAGATTCGGGCGATCCCGCGCGTCGGGTATCGGCTGACGCGGACGGCGGCGTCGTAGGGAGGGAGGGGAGGCGGCGGGTGGCCCGTGGAGGCGGCGGTTCCGGGACTAAAATCCACGGCTAGGGGCCTGCGGCCACAAGACCCGCCTCCGCGGGTCGGGGTGATCGTGGCGTGGCGGCTATCGGGATAACCACCGCCGTTAGCAATACCCCAACCCGCGGAGGCGGGCATTGTGCCCTTCAGGGGTATTTCGTGGCCGCAGGCTCCTAGCCGGTACTTCAGTGCCGGGCTCTCGATACAGCAGCCCGCCCCCACGCCAACCAGCGCGGGGGCGAGCTGCTGCGCGTTATCCGTCTTGGCTACTTGATCCGCTCCAGTACAACGACCGGAATCTCGCGGGCGGTGACCTGCTTGCGGTAGTCATCGAAGAACGGCATGATCGCCGCCTGCTGGTCGAAGAGGCGGGTGCGCTCCGGTTCCTGGGCGGTCGAGGCGCGGGCCTGGAATTTCTCGGCGTCGAGCTCGATCGTCACCTCGGGGTTGGCGACCAGATTGTGGTACCAATCGGGGTGGCGCGGGGTGCCGCCGCGCGAGGCGATCAGCACCAGGCGATCGCCATCGGTGCTGTAGTTCAACGGGGTGGTGAACGGCTTGCCGCTCTTCGCGCCGGTCGTCGTGAGCAGGAGGAGCGGGCGACCGGCGAGGCTGCCGCTTACGGTGCCGCCTGTTTCGCGGTATTCCTTGATCACGCGCTCGTTGCGCTCCTGCCACGGGTTCGGTTCGGCCATCGGGTCCCCTTTCAACGAGATTGGTGTTCCGTCCGCGCGACTATTCGGCGCGTGGCGCGGCGGCGGGCTTCACGACCGGGGCGAGTTGGTCCTGGCAGAAGCGGTAGAGGCCGTCGAGGATCTGGCCGACCTGGGCGATGAACTCCTCGTCGTCGCTCGTCATGTTGCGGAGGCCGGAGCCGATCGCCCAAAAGCCCGGCGACCACTGCGTCAGGCTGCGGTCGTTCGTCTCCGCGCCGCGCAGGATGAGCGCCAGCAGCCCGAGCGCCGGATCTTGCAAGTTATAGTGCGTGCGGAGGGCGTCGAAGCCGGTGCGCGTGCCGGTGTTGCGGAGTTCGGTCTTGGGGTGGTGGAACGGGGTCGCGCCGGTCTCGGCGGCGTATTCCATCACCTCCGCCTCGGGCAGGATCACGATCTCCGCTGCGGGGTCGATCTCCTTGCGGATCAGCCAAACCATCGCGGCGCGGTCCATCCGCACATTGGAGCGGGTCACCCATTTCACTGTCGGTTCTCCTTGTCATCCTCCGGTGTTCCGGTGCCTAACCGCCGCATGGTAGCGGAGCGGGGCGGGGCAGTCAATGTGGGGCGCATAATGCGGGAATAGCGTTTATGCGTGCGGGGTGGCTGGCGGCTGAAGCCGCGCCTCGCGGGCCTGCGGGCCACGAAGCCGCCCTACGGCGGCTGGGTTCGTTACTAGCGCGGTGCCAAATGGAGGGCATTGCCTTGCAGCGATCCCAGCCCGCGCAGGCGGGCTTCGTGGCCCGCAGGCCCGC
>DATCMP010000383.1:0-10031 GCA_036563365.1 Thermomicrobiales bacterium | reverse complement strand
GGGATCACCACGATCATCGTTGGCGGCGGGCTGGTCAGCGGTAGGCTCGGCCCGCGCCTCGTGGCCCAGGCCGCGCGCACCCTCGCGGAGAGCGGGATGGCCGATTGCGCGCTCGAACTCGCCGCGTGGCCGGCGACCTTGCCGCTGGTCGGCGCGGCGCGTAGCCTGCCGCCGGTCGGCGCGGCGCGTAGCCTGCCGCCGGGGACCGCCACCGCGCTCGTCTGCGACTTCGGCTATAGCTTCATCAAACGCGCCCGCGCGAGCTATACCGATGGCCTGCTCGTGCGCCTCGACACCTTGCCGCCGCGCCCCTCCCGCTGGCTCGATAGTTTCCCCGGACCGGTGCCACCGCCCGAACAGTTGGCCGGATTGGCCGGGTATGTCGTCGGTATCCTCGCCGAAACGTGGCGGGGCGAGGCGACCCTGCGGCCCGATCTCGCTCCCCATATCGTCGTCAGCCTCGCCGCCTATGTGCGCGACGGTCAGCCGCTCACCAGCCGGGGTGGGGTCTATGCCGCCCTCAATACCCTCAGTCCGAACCTAGCGCGGTGGCTCGCCGACCGTCTCAGCGACGCGATCGGTCGCCCGATCGCCGTGACGCTGCTTCACGATAGCAGCACCGCCGCCCGCGCCTATGCCGGTACGCCGCGCGCTGCCGTCATCCTGCTGGGGACATCGCTCGGCGGCGGTTTTGCGCCGCCCGCCGCCGAATTCATCCCCCTGGCCCCCGACTTCTCTGTGGCCTGATCCGGGCATATCCCCATCCTAGCACGGGGTGGCAGGGGTAAGCGAGTACGGTACAATCGCCGCAGCCGCGTTGCGGCCCGAGCGATAGCCGATGCAACAGGGAGGCCCGATGAAGTTCTTGCGAAGGATGATCCAGTTGGCCGTTTTGTTCGTCCTCGTGCAGGCGCTCCGCGAGCAGTTGGAGCGCGACCCCGAGGAGCGGACCTGGGAGGGGCGGATCGGCCCGGTCCCCTACGACTTCCGCGTGCCGACCCTCGACCGTGTCCTCGCCTCCTACTGGAACCCCGACAGCCAGCACCTCTTCAGCGACAAGGTGGTGGGGATCGGCTGGGCGGTCAACTTCGCGCAACTTTGGCGGATCGGCAAGGAATTGCGCCAGCAGTATCGCGAGATGGCGGTGTATCAGTAGGCGGTGAGTGGGGTAGTGGGCGCGTGAAGTACGAAGTATGAAGTACGAAGTACGAAGTCGTTGATCGTCAGAGCACTGGGCTGGCGGCTGAACCTTGAGACTGCGCTCGGGACAGGCCCGCGCCTTAAGGGCCTGCGGGCCACGAAGCCCTGTGACCCGGCACGGGATAAACCCGCCAGCGGGGGCTAGGTTTGGTATCAGCATGGTGCCGATGAGGAGCCACCACGGTGCAGTAATCCTAGCCCGCGCAGGCGGGATTCGTGGCCCGCAGGCCCGCGAGGCGCGGCTTCAGCCGCCAGCCCACCACTACTCCCACTGCGCCTCCTATTCACCGAGATAGCCCACTAACGCCGCTTCTCCCTGCGCCCGCGCCGCCAGCGTGGGGTCAAGTTCGAGCGCGCGGCTCAGGGCGATGCGTGCTGCCGCTACGTCGTCGCAAGCGGCGTGGCAGGTCGCGAGGTGCAGATAGGCTTCGGCGAAGACAGGGTTGAACGCGACCGTCTGCGCGAAGTCGGGGATCGCGTCGGCGTGGCGACCGAGCGCGAGCAGCGCCAGGCCGCGATTGTAGAAGGCGTAGGCGTCTTGCGGGTTGCGGCGGATCGTCTCGCTGAGGTCGCGCGCCGCCGCCGCCTCGTCGCCGCGTTTGCGGTGGCAGATGCCGCGCGCGTGCCAGATGTCGGGGTCGTCGGGCGCGAGATCGAGCGCGGCGCTGTAATCGGCGAGGGCAGCGTCGAAGCGCCCGGCGAGGCGGTGGGTCATCGCGCGGTCTTGCCGGATCGCCAGATCGGTCGGGGCGAGGGCGACCGCGCGGTCGAGGTCGGCCAGCGCCTCGTCGGGGTGCCCCAACTTCCGCCGCAGCAGCCCGCGCGCCCGGAATGGCTGCGCGGCGTGCGGGTCGAGGGCGAGCGCCCGATCGAGATCGGCCAATGCCTCGGCGTGCTGACCGCTCGCCGTCAGCGCCTGGGCACGACCGTAATGGGCCACCGGGTTCGCGGCGTCGCGCTCGATAATCGCCGAGAGTGTGGCGATCGCCTCGGCGTGTCGCCCCGCCGCCAGTTGCGCGAGGCCCGTTCGCAACGCCGCCGAAGCGGTATCGGCATCATGCTGTTTCCCGAAGATCCTGCCGAGTCGCCCGATCACCCTCACGGCGCTACCCTACCGGATTCGCCAGCAGGCGATCATACCCGATCTCGCCGCGATGCTCGGCCTCGTGCTGCAACAGGTGGTGGACGACCCATTGCGGCGTCACATCGTACTGGGGCAGCACGCGAATCCGGGTGAAGTCGGCGAGTGACATAGCGGAGAAGGTTCCCAGGAGTTGGGCGCGCACCGCATCCAGACGCGCGAGGTGCGCCGCCAGATCTAGCCCCGTCACGACCGTCAGTCGTCCGGTTGCCTCCCGCACCTCATGGGGGAAGAGCGCTACCAGCTCGGGCGGATAATCGGGTTCCTCGCGCACCTCGACCGAGAGCCAGTCGGCCTCGATCGCGGCGATATGGTACAGGAGGGTGCCGATGCCGTTACCGTCGCGCGGCGGCTGCCAATCGAGCGTCGCCTGGTCGATGCCGGTCAGCGCCGCCTTCGTCCGCCCGCGCGCCTCTTCCAGCGCGGCGAGCCAATCGCCGATGATCGGTTCCGACGCGGGCGGCGGGGTGAAGTAGCGCCGTGGGCGGTTCGTCGTGGTCATCGAGGTTTGCTCCTGCACGATACCCTGCTGATTCCCCCGCGCGGGTTCCTGTCCACCGGCTTTCGCGCGAGTGTAACGCACCGCGCCGTTCTACCCCCCGGCGCGTGGGTCTGTGACCGCTCCCGGCCTCCGGGATTGTTCGCGCCACGCGGCCCAGGCCCCGGTAGACCACAGCGCCCAGGCGACCAGGAGCGGTTGGAAGAAGAGACGGATGAGGCGGGACCGATCCGTGTCCAAACCGAACCCGTCGATCCGGTTCAACCATTGCGAGATATTGCCGGGGAAGATCGCCACGAAGAAGGCTGCGGCGATCCAGCCGAGCGGGACGCGGTATCTGGGCAGCGCGATCAAGGCCGCGCCGAGGGTGAGTTCCACCACCCCGGAGGCCACCACAACGAAGTCGGGGCTCAGCGGTAGCCACGGCGGCACCTGGGCCTGGAACTCCTGACGCTGGGTGGTCAGATGGCCGGTCCCGGCCAGGAGGAGCGCCCCGCCGAGGGCGATCCTGCCGATCGTGCTGAATACCGATGAGGGTGCAGGGGGTGACCCGGTCAAAATCGTCTCCTCGCATCACGTCCCTGCCTCTCGCCCGGTGCTACCGAGGGATCACGAGACGGCGTTGAATGAGCACTATTGTACATAATCAGCTATGTGTGAGTCGCTGCACGCCGCTGCATTCTCGGCTACACTCTCCGCGCTAGTTTCGCTGAGGACCATCATAGGAGCGCCATGCAGACCGTCAATCACACCCTCTACGTCGTCCGTCACGGTGAGAACCCGGCCAATCTCAACCGCGAGTTCTCCTATAAGCTGATCGATTACTCGCTGACCCCCAAAGGGGTCCGGCAGGCGGAGGATACCGCGACCTTTTTCAGCAACAAGGGGATTCATGCGATCTATTCCTCGCCGCTGAAACGGGCGCTGGAGACGGCGGAAGCGATCGCGCGACCGCTCGGGTTGCCGATCACCGTGGTCGAGGAGTTCCGCGAGAACAATGTCGGCGACCTGGAGAGCCAGCCGATCACCGATGAGAATTGGGCGCTGCACGATCGGATCATCGCCGACTGGTACGCCGGTCGCCACGATGTCGCCTTCCCCGGCGGCGAGAGTTTCCTCGGCCTGATCGCGCGGATCCGCGCCGGGCTCACGCGGGTGCTGACCGAGGTTGGCGACGCGCGGGAGGCGCAACGGATCGTGATCGTCGCGCACGGCGGGATCCTCAGCGGGATGGCCCGCGGGATCGCCCATGAGCCCGACCTGGCGCTGGTCGCCGCGCGCCGCTGCGAGAACTGCTCGATCAGCGAGTTCGACGCGCGGCTCACCGCCGACGGCCTCAAGCTGCATATGCGCGATTGGGCCGCCTGCGAGCATCTGTTGTGAGGCGGTAACCGCCTCGCGCCGCCTTGCTCAAAGTAGGGGTGGCTCCCCGGTATCTCGTTAGCAGCGTCGGTGTCACGGAAATCGGTTGAGGCACCGACTATCGCCGGATAGTTGCCCCCATTTTCCCATGTCGATCCATAACAGCAACTCCCTATACTCGAAGGAGTGCCGGGCGTTCGCGCGGCGAGGGAGTGGAAGGATCGGCATGGGACTTCGGCTTGCGCGTCTGGCGGGACGCTTCGATGCGCTGTTGACGCCGCAGCGCGTGCGGGGCTATTCGCTGATCTTCCTCTGCGTCGGCGTGGTCGGCTATCTGCTATTGCCGCTGCTCGGCGTTGGCGGTGACGCGGCCGGCGTGGGGCGGCTGAAGTTCGCGGATTTCATCGCCCGCTACACCAGCGGGCGTCTCGTCCTCACCGGCGAGGCCGCACACCTCTACGATGTCGCGGCGCAGGAGGCCGTGCAACGGCAACTCTTCGGGCCGAGCGATTATCTCTCCCTCTTCGTCTCGCCGCCGTTCAGCGCCCTGCTCTACCTCCCATTCGCCGCGCTGCCCTATCTCCCTGGCGCGATCCTCTGGATGATTGTTTCCCTGACCCTGTTAGCCGGATCGGCGGCCTTGTTCCGCCCGCTCGTGCCGCGACTGGGCGGATCGTGGGGTGGGGTAGTGCTGGTCGTGGCGGGGACGCAACCGGTCATCGAACTCCTCGCGATCGGCCAGGATAGCGCCCTCGCCCTCGTGCTCTGGGTCGCTGGGATCCGCCTCGCGCTCGCGCGGCGTGACGGCGCGGCGGGGATCGTCTTCGCCCTGGGCCTGTTTAAGCCGCAACTCTTCTTCCTGCCGCCGCTCCTCTTCCTCTGCCTGCGTCGCCCGCGCGCCGTCATGACTTGGGCGGCGACCGGCGCGGGCCTCGGAGCGCTCTCGCTCCTGCTGATCGGGCCTGCTGGGGTGCGCGCGTGGGTTGAACTGCTGGCCTCGCCGCTCTACCAGACGGCGGCACAGGCGGGGCAAGCCTGGAAAATGCTCTCGTTCACGGCGCTGTTTCGAGCGCTGTTACCCGTCGGCCTGGGCGGGGTCGCGGAACTGCTCGGTATCCTCCTGGGCCTCGTCTTTGCCGCACTCTTCGTCGTGCTGGCGCTGCGGTCGCGGCAACTCGGGGCCGAACGCGAATCGGCGCTGTGGGGCCTGGCGATCGTGACGACCTTCCTGGCCTCGCCGCATGTCCTGATCTACGATCTCGTCGTTTTGATCCCGAGCGGGATGCTCCTGATCGAGGCGCGGTCCGACCAGCGTGTGCGCGTGGCGCTCGCCGGGTTGGCGCTGCTGACCTGGACCGCGATCATTCGCAACGGCCTCTTCGCGGCGCTGCCCTGGCCGTTCAGTAGCCTCGGCGGTTCCTGGAACGCGCTGCCTTTGCTGGCGCTCTGGCTCGCCGCCGCCGGGCTCGTCGGTGGCGTCTCATGGCCTTCATTCGCGCGCCGCGCGGCGGTGCCCGCGGCGACGCCGCGTTAAGTGTCGCGCCTGTTGCCGCCACGTCGTCGTTCGCGTGCGCTGCTATACTCGCTGACCGGCGTTATGCCGCGACGGTGAGCGAGGAGGGCTGGGCGGGATGGCGGTGCTGGAGAGCAAGGTCGATACGCGCGCGCCGGAGTTTGTCGCGAACCGGGCGCGCTTCGCCGATCTGGTCGCGGAACTGCGCGACCGGATCGCGCGGGTCGCCCTCGGTGGGGACGACGCGGCGCGCGCGCGACATACCGCGCGCGGCAAGCTGCCGGTGCGCGAACGCCTGGCGCGGCTTCTCGATCCCGACACCCCTTTCTTGGAAATTGGCGCGCTCGCCGCCTGGCAGCTGTACGACGGCGAGGCCCCCGGTGCGGGGATCGTCACCGGGATCGGCGTGGTGGCCGGTCAGGAGGTAGTGATCGTCGCTAACGACGCCACGGTCAAGGGCGGCACCTACTACCCGCTGACGGTCAAGAAACACCTGCGTGCCCAGGAGATCGCCGCCGAGAACCATTTGCCGTGCCTGTACCTCGTCGATTCGGGCGGGGCGTTCCTGCCGTTGCAGGCCGAGGTCTTCCCCGACAAAGAGCATTTCGGGCGGATCTTCTACAATCAGGCACGATTATCGGCGCGCGGGCTCCCGCAGATCGCCGTGGTGATGGGCTCCTGCACGGCGGGCGGCGCCTATGTCCCGGCGATGAGCGACGAGACGATCATCGTCAAGGGGACCGGGACGATTTTCCTCGGTGGCCCGCCGCTGGTGAAAGCCGCCACCGGCGAAGAGGTCAGCGCGGAGGAACTGGGCGGCGCGGATGTCCATACCGGGCTCAGCGGCGTCGCCGATCACTTCGCCGAGAACGACGAGCACGCGCTGGTGATCGCGCGGGGGATCGTGGACAACCTCGCCCGCCGCAGACCCGAGCCGCCGTGGGAGCAGCGCGCACCCGAGCCGCCGCGCTACGACCCCGCCGAACTCTACGGCCTGGTGCCGACCGATCTGCGCCGTGCCTACGATGTGCGCGAGGTGATCGCGCGGCTGGTCGATGGCTCGCGCTTCCAGGAGTTCAAGGCCCGCTACGGGGCCACGCTCGTCTGCGGCTTCGCGCACCTGCTCGGCTATCCGGTCGGGATCATCGCCAACAACGGGATCCTCTTCTCCGAAAGCGCCCTCAAGGGGGCGCACTTCATCGAGCTCTGCACCAAACGGCGGATCCCGCTGGTCTTCCTGCAAAATATCACCGGCTTCATGGTCGGGCGCGAATACGAGAACCGGGGGATCGCCAAGGATGGGGCGAAGCTGGTGATGGCCGTCGCCAACGCGGCGGTGCCGAAGTTCACCGTCATCATCGGCGGCTCGTTCGGCGCGGGCAACTATGGGATGTGCGGGCGGGCGTATAGCCCCCGCCAGCTCTGGCTTTGGCCGAATGCGCGGATCTCGGTGATGGGCGGCGAGCAGGCGGCCAACGTCCTGCTGACGGTGCGCCTCGATGCGCTGCGCCGCCAGGGCCGCGACCTGAGCGAGACCGAGCGGGCGGCCTTCAAGGCACCGACCCTCGCCAAGTACGAGGCCGAAGGGCAGCCGTATTACAGCACCGCGCGCCTCT
Source organism: Thermomicrobiales bacterium (assembly GCA_036563365.1). Lineage (GTDB taxonomy): Bacteria > Chloroflexota > Chloroflexia > Thermomicrobiales > CADCWN01 > CADCWN01. Next base: position 2,700 of record DATCMP010000383.1, on the reverse strand, counting down.
GGGACGATGGGATCATCGACCCGCTCGACACGCGCACGGCCCTCGGCCTGGGGATCGCCGCCGCGCTCAACGCGCCGATCGGCGCGACGGAGTACGGCGTCTTTCGGATGTAAAGGTGACTTGGCGGGCGCGATCCCGCCCCTGGTGCGATAATTCACCGGATGCGGGTGTCCCTGAGCGCGTCACAGGAGGAGCCGATGGCGACGCAACCGACCATCCCCCATTTCCCGCGCGGCGAGCGGATCCCGATGAGCTACGAGGACTTTCTTCGTCTTGTCGATGAGGATGCCCACGCCGAGTGGGTCGATGGGGAGGCCATCATCTTTATGCCACCGTCAGATCGCCATCAGGTACTGGTATTTTGGCTTGCCCGAGTGATAGCCTCGTATGCCGAGTTTTTTGATTTGGGTGAAGTTCGTATCGCCCCACTCGAGATGCGCGCACGCCCTGGTGGCTCCGCGCGTGAGCCGGATATTCTCTTCGTGTCGCGGGAGCATCGCGATCGGCTCACCCCACAGCGCCTGGTCGGTCCCGCCGATCTCATCGTGGAGGTCATCTCGCCTGAGAGCGTGCGGCGCGATCAGGTCGAGAAGCGGCGCGAGTACGCGGCGGCTGGCGTGACGGAATACTGGCTGGTCGATCCGCGCCCCTCGGTGACGCCGCTCGTCATTTATCGATCGGGTGAGGCGGGTGACTATCTGCCCGTCGCGCCGGATGCCGCTGGGCGCTACGTTTCGGGTGTCCTCCCAGGCTTCTGGCTCGACCCGTCCTGGTTGCGCCTGGAGCCGCTGCCGAAGCCGCTGGCGATCATGCGGCGGATCGCCCCGGAGGCGCTGCGGGCGGCCCTCGATCAATCGGATGCGGAGTGAGGCGACGCGGTGACAACCCGGTGTTCGGTGTGCGAGGCGATTGGCGAGATGAAGCGATGATGAGGCCGCGATGAGTACCCCCGTACAATACCCCGCCGTGCCGTTGTCCGGCCCCGAGGGGGACACGACCGGCGTGGTGACGATCGATACGCGCACCGGCGCGGTGACCGCCACGGTCAACGATCGCCCGTTCGTCAGCCGCCCGCCCGCCGGACGGCGGCGCTCGCTCGACACCGGCTTCATCGAGCTGCGGAAGGCCCTGCGCCGCGGCGGGTATCGCCTGCGGTCATGTGGGGCGTGCGGCCATTTCCGCTACTCGGTCGCCTCGCGCGACATGTCGGCGGGGCTGAGCGGCTATTGCGGCCTCGGTCATCACGAGGCCGGTCCCGCGAATTTCATCGCCGTGGGCTCCAAGTCGGCCCCGATGCCGATTGTGACCCTCTACTATGGATGCCCGGATTGGGAGGGACGCACCGAGCGCGACCTGGCCGACTTCTTCGCCCGCAAGGCTGACAGCTAAGAGGTGGGGACGGTTAAATTTCTCGTAATCTACGTTAGGATGAAGCGATGGCGATACGACTCAAGACCCCGCACGAGATCAAGAAGATGCGCGCCTCCGGCAAACTGGTGGCCGAGGTGTTGGCGATCTTGCGCGCGGCGGTCAAGCCCGGTGTGTCCACCGCCGAACTCGACGCCATCGCCGAACGCGAGATCCGGCGGCGTGGCGCAACGCCTTCGTTCAAGGGGTATGGCGGGCCGCCGCCGTTCCCGGCGTCGATCTGCGTCGCGGTCAACGAGCAGGTAGTCCACGGGATCCCGAGCAAGCTCCAGATCTTGCGGGAGGGCGACATCATCGGGATGGATGTCGGCGCGCTCTACAATGGCTGGCAGGGTGATAGTTGCATCACGGTGCCGGTCGGCGCGATCTCGCCCGAGGCGGCGCGCCTGCTGCGCGTGACCGAGGAATGCCTTGCGCTGGGGATCGCGGCGTCGCAGGTCGGCAAGACGATCGGCGACATCGGCCACGCGATCCAGACGCACGCCGAGGCGGCGGGGTACGGGGTCGTGCGCGGCCTCGGGGGGCACGGGATCGGGCGCAAGTTGCACGAGGCCGAGCCATCGGTGCAGCATGTCGGCGAGCCCGGGACCGGCCCGAAGCTGCGCCCGGGGATGGTCTTCACGATCGAGCCGATGATCAATCAGGGGACCTATGAGTGGCGCGAATTGAACGACGGTTGGACGATCGTCACCTGCGACGGGAAGCTCTCGGCGCAGTTCGAGCATACGATCGCCATCGCCGATGGCGGCCCGGTGATCCTCAGCGCCCTGCAGGATTGACATCCTGCCCTGAATACCTGTTGCGGCATGAACAAGGGGACACCCACTGTGGGTGTCCCCCTGGTATGTTCATCGTTGGGTCAACGGACGTGCGTGCTGGGCGACCGCCGTTAGTTGGGGATGCTGTTGGCGAGCTTGCTATAGAGCGTGGTGAGTCTGTCGCCGAAATAGATCAGCGTGACGATGACGACGATGGCGATGAAGGCCAGGATGAGCGCGTATTCGACCAGACTTTGTCCGTCCTCCCGACCGTCTCTCGCGCCTGTATCCTGCCCCTGATCGGCGTACAGGCCGAGCAATACTCCGGTGAATTGCATCATGGCCACTCTCTCCTGTTGCGCCGATCACGAGGCCAATATGCTCAGTACGTATCGGGATTGATGCTGCGGCGAGTATGCCTAGGACAGTTGTCGCTTGACCGGGCTTGCGATGGCACCGGTCGGCGATTGAGAAGCGTGCGGGGGCGGCGGGCAGATTGATCCCGCCGCCCCCG
>DATCMP010000429.1:0-12881 GCA_036563365.1 Thermomicrobiales bacterium | reverse complement strand
GTTTGGGGTCTTGTTTACGATTCGGTAGCGGTGTGCTGGCGTGGATCTCGCCCGGTCGCCTACCTGTGCAGTGCTACCCTACGTTTTCGCGGGAGGCCGGCGCTGGCGTTGCCCCGTGGTGCAACCCTTTGCGCCGGGCTTCGATCGGGAGGAGTATCACCAGCAGGGCGCTGAGTGGCAAGATGATCGCGTTGAGGTAGAACGGCGCGGTGGGGTCGATTCGGTCGTAGGCCCAGCCACCCAGAAGCGGCCCGAGGGTCGCCCCGGTGCCGACGGCGAAGCTGTAGAGCCCATAGGCGGTGCCGCGTTGCGTGCCGCCGGTGATATCCGCCACCAATGCCCCTTCCGCCGGAACGGCCGCCGAGACGCAAATTGCCTCGATCGTCCAGAGTAGGCCGAGCAAGGCGACATGCGGCACGAGCGGGAAAATTGCGGCCACCGCGCCCGCTGCCGCCAGGCCGATCGCCATCAGGCGGCGACGCCCGACCCGGTCGCTCAGTTGCCCGAGCGGTGTTGGGGCGATCCCGTAGACGAGCGCGGCGGGGGTGAAGACGAGCAGGATCACCGCGAGGTTGCTCGTGAAATGATCGCGGAGGTAGAGGGTTAGGATCGGCTGGGTCACGCCGTTGGCCGTGGAGGTGCCGAGGCAGATGATCAGCAGCGGCACGAGCGCGCGGAGGCTGGCGCGTGGGGTGGTCTCCACAGCTAATGCCGGCGGCTCCTCCTTCAGTCGGCGTGGCGGCTCGTGGAGGCGACGGTAGGCCATGACAACCATGATGATCGTCGCGACGGTGTAGAAGCAAAAGGCGAGCCGCCAGCCCGCCACGATCCCGTGGCCGAAATGTTCTGCGGCGAAGAGGAGCGGGAACCCGATCCCCCCCCCGATGAAGGCCCCCAGGTTAACCATACTCTGGAAGCGTCCGATCGCCGCGCCGCGCCCTGCCGATGGCACCAGATCGGCCAGCAACGCGTAGGCTGGGATGAGCAGTAACGCCGCCGCCGAGCCCTCCACGATCCGCGCGATGAAGAGGATGGTGACCTGGGCCGAGGCCGCGTAGAGCGCCCAGGCGACGACGAAGAGGGCGAGCCCGGCGAGGATGAACGGTCGCCGCCCGTAGCGATCGGTGCCGCGCCCAACCAGCGGGCGGGCCAGGATCGGCACCAGCGCGAAGACCGCGAAGAGTTCGCCAATTTCCGTCGCCGATGCGCCGAGCGCCTGTGAATAGAGTGGCAGGAAGAAGAGGAAGAGCCCGACCGGACAAGACGCGATGAAGGCTGCGCGATAGAGCGTTTCGAGCGTCTTCCCGCCAGCGATCTGCATCGACAGTTCGCGCACTGTGCCGGTGTCCGACTCGGGATTATTTGCCGTCATCTCGCCTCATTCGCGCCCCTTTGCCCCGCTTAATAATAGCCCATCCTCCCCGCCGTCGATCCATCGTCGCCGCACCGGTGACTTCTTTCCGCGCTTGCGCCCGTTGCGGAACACCGCTTGCATAGGAGCAGCAATGCCGGGGGGCGTCGAGGAAAGGGGCCGGGTAATGGCGAGTAGCAGAGGGTATCGTCGCGCGAGCACCGGGGATTATGGCTATCCGAACGCCGATCTCGCGCCGTTGGTGGCAAAAACCCGATTGGTGACCGAACGTTTGGTCGCGCGCCACGGTCATGCACACTTCTCCGAGAGCGATCCGCTGAGTATGCTGGTCGATATTCTGCTGTCGCATCGCACCAAGAACGAGCAGACGTATGCTGCGTATAAAGCGTTGCTGGCCCGTTTCGGCGACTGGGCCGCTGTGCGCGATGCGCCGACAGCGGATGTCGAGGCGACGATCGCCGCCGTCAATTGGCCCGAGTTGAAAGCGCCGCGCCTTCAGGCGATCATGCGGCGGATCACCGCCGAGCGGGGCGAACTCTCGCTCGACTTCCTCTGCGATCTGCCAACAGACGAAGCGGCGGCCTGGCTCGATCGGCTCGAAGGGGTCGGGCCGAAAACTGTCGCCTGTGTCCTGCTGTTTACCTGTCGCAAGCCGATCCTACCGGTCGATACCCACGTCCACCGGGTCTCGATCCGGCTCGGGCTGATCGGGCCGAAGGTGACGGCGGGAGTCGCCCATGATTTGCTCGGCGCGCTCCTGCCGGACGATCCGCAAATCATCTACGATTTCCATCGTGCCTTGCTCAAGCACGGCCAAAATCCGTGCGTCTATGGTCGTCCCCGCTGCGAGCGTTGCCCGCTCACCGACTGCTGCGACTATTTTGCGGCGCAGAAAGCGCCTCTGCTGCCGCGACACCAGACGTTGCTGCCGCTCGTTCTAGAGGCTGATGGTGATCAGCCCGGCGAGTAAGGTATCATCGCGCCGCGGTAGTCGGAGCTTCAGCGGCGGGGGAAACGGGTGGCGATCGGCGGCGAGCAACGACAGTCTACGCGCGGCGAAGGGCCACTCACCGCCATGTCTCCGGCTACACACCCACATATCTCGACTACTATCCTCGATCGTGCCGTTGCCTGCGGCGCCCTGGTGCTCTGCGCGCTGTTGACGTTGGCTGCCTACGGCCGGTCGCTCCGTTTCGCCTTCACTTTCGATGATCCGCTGGATCTCCCGCGCGCCGAAGGCCGCTCGGTCTGGTCCCTCTTCAGCTCTTCCGAAGGGTACGCCTACTATCGGCCGATCCCTTTCGTTCTCTGGAAGATCGCCCATGCGATACAGGGCCGCTATAGCGAGGCAACCCTGCACGGCCTCACCCTGGTCTGCCATATCCTCGCGGCCTGGTTGCTGTATCTGCTGCTGCGTCGCCTCACCGGCAACCATTGGGGCATCGTACCCGCGATCCTCTTCATCACCTACCCGTTTAGCTATCAGGCTGCGTTCGGCGCGCACACGCTCTTTCACCCCCTGATGACTGCCGCGCTGCTCCTCGCGCTGCTCCTTTACCACGACGCGCGAACGTGGCAGGAAGACGAGGCGACGCCGCAGGATAGGGCGCGGCCCAGGCTGGCGCTCGATGGTCATTGGTTGCGCTACGGTTTCTCGCTGCTGGCCGCGCTGATCGGCCTCTGGACGCACGAGAGCGGCGTGATCATCCTGCCGCTGATCGTCGGCCTGGAGTTGTTGCTCACGATACGCAACGCCCGGAGCGAATCGTTGCGCTCGTTCATCCGGCTGGCTCCATATGCCGCCGCGACCGCGTTGTTTCTCCTGGTCTGGAGGATCGTCCCGAAGTTCGCTCGACCTGAGGCGTGGTCGCCCGATTCGCTGCTGCCGAATGCGCGCTATTTCCTGCAAGGGACGATCTGGCCGGTCGCGGCGCAGTTGAAGCGTCTCGGAGAGCGCTTCGGCTTCGATCCAGTTGGCGCACTCTGGCCCGCCATCGTCGTGACCTTGCCGGTGCTGCTCGCGCTCTATGTCATCGGGCGTCGACCAACGGTCGGACTAGTGGCGCTCGGTGCGGCGGCGATTATCCTCTTCCCCGCCTGGGCGATCCTCAGTTGGGTTTACGTCGAGGATGCGCCGCGTCTGCTCTACCCCGCCGCCTCGGCTATCGCCGCCCTCTGGGGCCTGTTGCCTTCGCTACGGTTCCGTCAGGCGGCGGTCACCTGGGGCTGGCGGGCGTTGTCGCTCCTCATGCTGCTCCTGGTGACGATCCAGAGCCTCAACTTCATCGCCGTGCGCCGTGACATGTGGGCCGAAGGGACGGTCCTCGTCCATGCCGTCGCCGATGTGGGCGCGGCGCACCCGGATCGCCCGATCCTCCTGCTGAATGTCCCCGCCTGGTTCGCGCCCAAGTTCCCGGAGTACCCGGTGGGGCATGTCGGCCTCACCGCCTTGCCCGGCTATGTTGGGCTCGGTCGGTCGGTCTATATCCAACGTGGTGTGCAGCCACCGATCGAGTCGCGCGGGTATTATCCCGACGTGAACGGTTGGAAATACGATTTTAATACGCACGGTGGCCCGGCTAGCCTCGATGAGTTCGCAGCGCTCGTGCGGCGGGTCGATGCTATCTACCTCGTTGAGATGTTGCCAACGGGCACGCGGATCCGTGATGTCGGGAGTCTCGCTCCGAACGGTGCCGATCGGCAGTCCGGCGGGCCGCGCTTCGGCAACGCGATCACCTTGTCCGGCACCGAGATTGGCTTCGCCGACGGTGACCTTACCGCTGATCTTACGTGGGATGTCCTGGCACCTGTTCCGGGCGATTTTTTGCCCGTTGTGCGGGTACGCGACGGCGGTGGTCAGGTCGTTGCCGAGTGGCGCAAATACCCGCTCGCCGATATCGCCGCGCCGCGACTCTGGCAGGTGGGCGATCGTGTCCACGATCGCCCGCGCCTTTCCTTGCCTGCTACTCTCGCTGCCGGTAGCTATACGATCGATCTTTTATGGGAGGAGAAGACGACGAAAGCGTCGCTGCCGGGCCTTACCAACGATGGTACAGCGCTCGGGGCGAATGGCGTCCAACTCGGTGAATTTTCCTGGCCTTAATCGTTTCCTCACGGCGAAATACCGATGAGGCATCTTGTCGGACAGCGGCTCACCAATCGCCGGAAAATTCTCGCCCAAACCTATTGCGGAATCGCTAACTGTATGTTATCGTCCTAGTCGGACTAGTTGATCTTGCGCGCACGTAGATGCCTGATAGTTCTCCCTGACTGTCTTGCTAGGCTCGTCCCGCAGTCGAACTATTCCAGTTGCGTATCGGTTTCTCTCGAAAGGGTGCGGAGTTGAGCTACCAGGACAAGGTTTTGGAGTGCCGCGATTGCGGCCAGGAGTTCACCTGGACTGTCGGTGAGCAGGAGTTCTACGCGCAGCGTGGGCTGGTCAATCAGCCGGGTCGTTGCCCCGATTGCCGCCGCGCGCGCAAGGCCCAGCAGGGTGGCGGCAGCTACGCCGGTGGTGGCTACAGCGTCGGCGGCGGTTACGATCGCCCGCAGCGCCAGATGTTCGCGACCATTTGCAGCGAGTGTGGCAAGGAGACGCAGGTCCCCTTCCAGCCGCGCGGCGACAAGCCGGTCTACTGCTCCGACTGCTTCGCGGCACGGCGTCAGCCCGCCGGCTTCGGCGGCGGTTACGGCGGGGATCGCTACTAACGCCTCTCTTCGCGGCGGCGCACCAGTTGCGTGCCGCGCGTGATAGCAACAAAGGATGCGGGGACGGTGCGGGGAGGCATCGGCCCCGCATTCTGTATTCGGGCCGGTTGTGCGGTGCTATGCGGGTCGCTCGCCGAAGCGGTAACCGCTGGAAAACCATGGAACACAATGTTGTCGCCTGCTCATGGGTTCAATTTCCTGCCACTCTATCGGCGCACATGACGACACGCGGTGCTCCTGCTTGCCCGCTCCGCTTTTCCGACCGCTATAATGCCGCCCGTGTGGCGATGACGAATAGGCGGGGGGGAGTAATGAGCGCGGAGCGTCGGCCGGTCTTAATCTCGGTGATGCAGTATGAGGATGAGCTCGATCGCGATGAACTCGCCATCGGCGATGTGATCGCGAAAGCAGTCCAATTCGGGGTGGCGGGGATCGAGATTCGCCCGCAGTATTGGCGCGATCGCGCGCGTGAACTCCCTGCTGCACGCGATGAGATTGTGCGCCACGCCTTGCTCGTCACCTATGCCACGACAACAACCCTCTTCAGCACCGATCCCCAGGATGCTGAGCGGCTGCGCCAAGATATCGATGACGCGCAGTTGCTTGGTGCGCCGCAGTTGCGGGTCTTTCAGGGACCAGCGCCTGCCGATGACGACGAAGCGGGCTGGGCCGCAGGCCGGGCGATGGCCGACTATGCTGCAACGCGCGGTGTCACCCTCGCGCTGGAGAATTATTCGGGCCTGCCGGGCGGCACGATCGCCGAGATGTGGCGCACTCTCGATCGGATTCCGACGCTGGCCGTTAATCTCGACATCGCCAACTACGCGCGTCATGGCGAGGACGTCCTGACGGCGATTGCGCGCTTCGGTGATCGCGCTATCTCGGTGCATGTGAAAGATCAGGAGCCAAGCGCGCCGTGGACCTCCTACCCGCTCGGCGGTGGTGAACTCCATCTGGCGCAGATCTTCCCCGCTCTGGAAGCGCTGCCGCAACGCCTGCTCTATTGCTTCGAGTTTCGTGGTGAGGGCGACCCGGATGGGCGGATCGCGCAGAGTCTGGCCTATTTGCGTCACCGCGCGTGGGAATAGGGCTGAGTATGAGCAAAGGCGAGGGCGGGGTAGTATGGTTATCCCGTCCTCGTCCTCACCTATGCTTATCAGCACTGATTGGTTTTACAGTTGCACTTATATTGTCGACTGGGCGTGAGTCGCAAGGCACCGGATTGGCTCATCGTTCGAGTGTGACCCAGCGCCCTTCGCGGTCGGACAGCAATGCGGCTTCGACGACCTCCTGCGCCTTAAGCCCGTCGTAGAAGCTCGGCGTGGCGGGCTGGGCCGCAAGGATGGCGTCGATGAAGGCGCGGGCACCCGCCGCGTGCTTGGTGAACACGTCGATGGGCTGCGCCGGATCCACCTCGCCCCACAGCGCGGCGGGGACCGGCAGCGGGCGCAGCCGCGACTCATCGCGGCGCGCTCCGCGCACCTCGCCCCCGCCGAGGGTCAGTGCCAGGGTCAGCGTCCCCGCGTCGCCGTGGATCTCCACCTCCTGCCGCTGCATGTCCGCGAAGCCCGTGCCGGTGTGGGCGACCGCGCTCACATGGATCACGCCAGCCGCCCCGTCGCGGAACTCGACCATCAGCGCGGCCGAGTCGTTCGACGGTTCGAGGGGCTGATCGTCAACGCCAGCGCGCGCGACCGCCACACCGAGTCGCGCGCTCACACCGACGATGTCGCCGAGGTACCAGCGCGCCAGGTCGATCATGTGCGCGCCGAGGTCGCTCAGCGCCCCGTGTGTGCGGCGGCGGTCGAAGCGCCAGCGGTAGCTGGTGTCGTGAGCGTAGCCCGTGAAGTAACGGATGTTGCAGTGGTAGGGGCGGCCGACGTAGCCGCCGACGAGGAAGTCACGCAGGTGAATGGCGGGCGGGAACCAGCGGTAGCTGAAGGGGATCAGGTGCCGCACCCCGGCTGCCTCCGGCGCCTCGTACATCTCCCGCGCCTGCGTCGTCGTGTGCGCGAGCGGCTTCTCACAGAGCACATGGAGCCGCGCGCCGAGCGCCTCCATGACGATCGGGTGGTGGAGGTCGTCGGGGGCGACCACGATCAGCGCCTGGAGGTCGGCGGTAGCGATCATCTCCCGATAGTCAGTGAAGACGCGCGGGATGCCGTACTGCCGCGCCCGCTCCTCCGCGCGGTGGCGATCCCGCCCGCAGATCGCCGTTAGCTCCGCGCCGGAGTGCGCCTGGAGACCAGGGAGATACCCGAGGTTGGCCCACCCACTGGTGCCGACCACACCGACGCGCACACGTTCAGCCATCGTGAGCACCTCCAAAGTACAGGCAAGTGCGCCGCCGAGCCAAGAGGAAGCGGGACGTTGAGAGGCTGCGCTGGGCACTTAGACAAAGCAGCGATGAGTTCTACTTTAGCACAATGCTCATCGTGTGCGGGTGCTTGCCCAAGCAACCGACGGTATTCGTGCTCCGTCCACCCGACAACATGGGCGTATGTCGCTTCTACCCCTTGGCTCGACAACACAAGTGAGACTGTAGAATTAAAGGGTCTGCTCCATCTCTTTGACGTTCACGCCACGGAAGTTGTTCAACGCGCTGCGGTAGCCCTCGCTGAGCGCTGCGGCGTCGGAGTTGTAGAGGATGAAGCGGGAGCCCTTGTTCATCCAGAACTCGACGAGATCCTGGCGGAACATGTGCCCTCCGGCGGGCAACCCGTACTTGTTTGCCGTCGCGATGATATGCTCGTGCGCCTCGACGTAGATCGGGTTGGTGTAGTCGTCGGGCACGCCGAGGGTGATCGAGAGGTCATTGGGGCCGATGAAGATCGCATCGATCCCCTCGACCTTAAGGATCTCTTCCAGGTTATCGATCGCCGCTTTCGACTCGATGCCGATGATGATCACGCTGTCGGCGTTGCGGCGATCGAGGTACGCCTTTGTCTGCTCGTTGAGGCTCGCCTGCCCGTCGCGGATCTGATCGTGCAACGCCCCCTTCAGCGGACGCAGCCGCGCCGCCGCGATGACGGCGCGCACTTCCTCCGCCTGTTCACAGTAGGGGACGAGGACGCCGTGGAAACCGGCGTCCAAGCCTTCGAGCGTTTCGTGCGGATGGGTATTCGGCACGCGCAAGATCGGGCAGATCCCGACGCCGGCGAAGGCGGCGGCGAGGTCGGCGGCCTCCGAGCGGTTCGTCGGCGAGTGCTCGGTATCGACGATCACGTAGTCGAAGCCGAGGCGACTGTAGATCCCGGCCCAGCGCGGATTGCGGACGAAGCTGGTCATCGTTCCGAAAACGCGCTCGCCGCCGTGCATCGCCTTGCGTAGTTCAGCGCCATTCATGGAAATCGGTCCCCTTCCTTCATGCTGGCCGAAACCAGCCGCTGCTTGCCGCGCCGACTATCGGCGCAGCGCGATCACCCTTCGCGTGTCTCCGTGACGATCCGCCCCGGTAGACCATCGAATAGTCCCTGTGCTCCGTGTGGTCGCCAAAGCGGTACGCTCGTCGCCGACAAGCCGCCAGGCGCGTCATCGAGGGTTAATGCCTCGCCACGTTCTGCTGATTCCAGCCCCTTCAACATGATCAGCATATTGTGATAACTCTGCGCGATCGTACCAACGATCGGCGCACCGTGGACGACCGCATCGTAATAGTTGAGGAATTCGTTGTAGTAGCCGCCATCACCTTCCGCCAAATGATGTTCCTCGGTCGGTTGCTCGGGACGGTAGACGGCGACGCGGCGGTTGCTGATGACCATCACACCTCGCTCACCATAGAGCCGCATCTCGTTCGGCTCGGGCGGGATGGCGAGTTCGGGGTACGAGGCGGTGTAGCCGCCGATCGCGCCGCTCACGAAGCGCAGGGTGAGGGTCAGGTCGGACGGTCCGCCGTGGGTGTCGTTCGCATCCTGGATCTCGCCATGCACGCGATTGACATCGCCGCAGAGGAGGCGGATCTGCGCGGTGTGGTGGACACCGGCGTCGAGGTGCGGGCCACCCTGGTAACCGGGATCGTGTCGCCAGGGGGTGCTGGAAAAGGTGCCGGGGCGTGGTACGAGGCGCGAGACATTGCGCCACGCCAACAGGTGCAACCGCCCGATCGCCCCGCTGTCGAGCAGCGATCGCGCCAGGCGGAGGTCATCGCGATAGAAGAAGTTTTCGGCGATCAGGATCGTGCGATCGGGGAACTCGTCGGCGAGCGCGAGGAATTGCAGTCCCTCCGCCTGATTCGCACCGGGGGGCTTCTCGCAGATGATGTCTTTGCCCGCGGCGAGCGCCTCGCGCGTGACGCCGTAATTCATCGGGATCGGCAGCGAGATCAGGACCGTCTCGACATCATCGCGCCGCAGCAAGTCGTGGTAGTCTTGGTAATAGTCGTCCATCGACGCGCCGCTGTAGCTGGCAAATTGTTCCGCCTTCGGGCGCGTGTGGTTGGCGAACGCGGCGACGGCGAAGCGGTCGGGCATCTGGCGCAAGGCGGGCCAGTGTAACTGCTCAACCGCCAGACCGGTACCGATGATCCCGAGGCGAATCGGGCGCGGGGCTGCGCTACTCATCCTGCATTTCTCCACGTAGGTGCCACTGCAGCACCGTTGTTTTTCAAGTCGATGTGTTGCGCGTTCTGCTGCTACCGCGTATCAAGCAAGGTTGCTCGCGGTCGGCTAACGTTCTACCGCGCCGAATTCCGCCGCCACCGCCGCGCGCATGATGCCCAGTTCGTTGTTGATACTGACGAAGCGGAACCCTTGTTTCAGGCGGCGATTCGCGGCGGTGGCATTGTAGACATGAATCCCCGCCGCCTTCCCGGCCTCCTGGCAGGCGGCGAGGACGGTCGCCATCGCCTCTTCGACCGGCGCGGCCATCGTCTGGCCGTGGTCGCCGCCGGGCGCGACGCCGTAGGAGATGCTGAGATCGTTCGGGCCGATATAACAGCCATCGATCCCCTCGGTCGCGAGGATTTCGCGGACGTTGCGGACCGCTTCCGCCGTCTCGATCATCACGACGAGCGCGATCTCATCGTTCGACTCGCGGAAATAATCGCCACCGCTGCCGTAGATCGCACCGCGCACCGGACCCCAACTGCGCGCGCCCATGGGCGGGTATTTCGCGGCATGGACCGCCGCCGCCGCTTCCTCGGGCGTATTGACGAGCGGGACGACGATCCCGTAGGCACCGAGATCGAGCGCGCGGTTGATCGGCACGAACTCGTTGATCGGCACGCGCACGAATGGCGTCGCGTCGGTGGTGCTGATCCCTTGGAGCAGATTGAGCACGTTGGATAAGTCCGGCTCGCCGTGCTGGAGATCGACCATCACCCAGTCGAAGCCGGTGTTGGCGACCGCCTCCGCCGCCAGCGGACTGACACTCGAAATCATGATGCCCAGCGCCGACTGGCCCGCTTGCAGCGCACGTTTCGTCTTGTTTGGCCGCATCTTGCCTTCCTCCCACAGCTGGTATGACCACTACTCAGTCACGCGCGCACAATACCACGTTGGCGTGTGCTGTCAATTCGGTGCCGTGCCGATTGGCCCACCGTGCCAAGTGGTATTCTTATTGCCATGACGATCAGGGGCCAATACTGTCGAACGAGGCGAGGCGAAGGAGTGCCCGATGGTCGCAACAGCACAGAAGCCGCAGATTGCGTTCACTCGTCGCCGCTTCACGGTGGAGGAGTTCTATCGCCTGGCTGCGGTGGGCGTGCTGCACGAAGATGATCGGATCGAGCTGATCGATGGAGAACTGATCGAGCTTGAGGCAATCTCTCCGCCACACGCCGACATCGTTATGACCTTGAGAGAACTTAGCGCCGTCCTCGTCGGCAAAGACGTGCGGATCAGCGTGCAGAACCCAATCCATCTCGGCCCGCACACCGAGCCGCAGCCAGATCTGGCACTCATCCGGCGTCGGCCTGCTGATTGAGGTCGCCGATTCTTCTCTCGCTTACGATCGTGATGTGAAGTTGCCGCTCTACGCGGAGGCTGGTATCCCCGAGGTATGGATCGTCAACCTCAATGGTCGAACCATCGAACGGTATAGTTCGCCGCGCGACGGTCGTTATACGCAGATCGCTATCGCCGCACCGGGCGACACCCTCGCTTCGCTGAGTGTGCCCGCGTTTGTCGCGTCGGTCGCACAGATTTTCGTTGATGATGACGAACATCCTGATGCAGAAGATTAGCCCCTTGCATCGGTTGTGGTAATCGCTACATCCCCACCTTTCGGTAGCTTCGCTTTGTTGTCCTCTTGTTATCCTAAACGCAGGTAAACGGCATCGCTGCATCAACCCGTATGCCCGTGCGCCAGCCTTTCTATCCTTGGCTAGCGCTTTCATCTCCAACGCGCGACGACAAGCTGCGACAACCACATCGCGCATACCGCAGTGTCGCACGCGGTGTTATGCTGCTGTATGTTCGGCAGATTTGATCGCCATCGGGCTAATGTAGATCCCGATGATAAGGCCGCGTGGTGGCCTGGTACAAGGAGGCGACATGGGCATGATCAGCGGCGTGGTTGGCATCGGATTCATTTTCATTCTGTTCCTGATTTTCTTCGTAATCCTGCCGTCGTTGCGTATTTGCAGCGAGTGGGAGCGTAAGGTCGTGCTGCGCCTCGGGCGATTCGCTGGGGTGCGCGGGCCGGGTGTCTTCCTGCTGCTGCCGTACATCGAGCGTACCCCCTACACGATCGATATGCGTGTCGTGACGAGCAACTTCATCGCCGAGCAGACCCTCACGCGCGACAATGTGCCGGTGAGCGTCGATACGGTCGTCTTCTGGCGCGTGATCGATCCGGCACGGGCGGTGCTGGAGATCACCAATTATCCCGAGGCGGTGCAGGGGGCGGCGCAGTCGGCGCTCCGCGACATCATCGGACGCAGCGATCTCAGTCAGGTTCTTTCGCACCGCGCCGAGTTGGATGCGGCGATGACGCAGACCCTCGACGTGCAGACCGAGCCGTGGGGGATTAAGGTCGATTCGGTGCGGATGCGCGACATCAAGATCCCCGACCTGTTGCAGGACGCGATGAGCCGCGTTGCACAGGCCGAGCGCGAGCGGCAAGCGCGGATCGTCCTCGGTGAGAGCGAGGTCGCGGTCGCGCAACGCTTCGCCGATGCCGGACGCCTCTACGAGGAAAACCCGATGGCGCTGCACCTGCGCGGGATGAACATGCTCTACGAGGTGATGAAGGCGGGCGGTTCCAGCACGGTGATCGGCCCGTCGTCCGCGGTCGAAAGTATGAGCCTGGGTGGGGTGAGCGGGATCACCGCGATGGCGAAGGAGGCCGCGCAGGCTACCGCCGCCGCCAATGGGATCGGTGCGACGCCACCACCACCTCCCTTCACTCCACCGACCCCGCCGCGCGGTTGATCAACTGGTAGCCCTGGCCGCCATCATGAGTTCCCGTACCCGCGCCGGTTCGACCGGGTTCCAGGTAATCCCCCCGACCTTCAAGGCGGTGCCGACGATGCAGCCATCGGCGATTGCCTGCACGTCGGCAATCGTCTCGCGGCGGACGCCAGTATTGGCGAAGACCGGGGTAGTGCCTGCTGCCTCCTTCGCCGCGCGTAGCTCGTCGAGCGGTGCTGGCGAGCCGGTGAGCGGACCGGAGACACAGAGGGCATCGGGGAGCGAGGAGAAGGCGACCGAGCGCGCCACCTCGGCGAGCGGGCGCGGCGCGACCGGCGCGGCGAACTCGGCATTGATCGTGAAGAGGAGCCGCACGCTTTCGGCACCGATCGCGCGGCGGTACTGAAAAACCTCGCCCGCGGCGGTGTCCCACAACCCCAGGTCGCCGCCGT
>DATCMP010000365.1:0-5309 GCA_036563365.1 Thermomicrobiales bacterium | reverse complement strand
TTGCGCATATCCGCTAGGTTGTAGAACCCACCCTGATCATCATCGACCGACGCACCACAGACCTTGCAACGGGGAGCCATATACCGGTCCTGCCAGATATTCAGGATCGCCGCCTCGCTCTCGCCGGTCTCGGCGATCTGGCGGCGCTGGCCGCGCAGATGAGCGGCGACGGCCGCGTGCAATTCTTCCATCGAACTAACCCCTGGACTCATCAGCACCAGGCATGGCGTCGACAAGTTCTCCTAACCACCGCGCGAAATCGCGAACCTGTTCCTCACGGCCACCCCACTGAGCAGCCGCCTCGGGAGCCAAGAGTTGCGGGTCGGTCCTGAGCAAACCCATATTCGTTGCCGCCGTGATTGTCATCTCGACTTCAGCCAAGACATCACGATGGTTATGCAACAATCTCCGATGCAACTCCATGCTGCTAAAATCTCCCTGCTCGCTGGTGTTCGCGCACCGGTGAGCTTACCCGCAGCGTGCTAGCTCACGCTGCGGCTTTTTTTGGTTGCGGTTCGGGCAGGCTTGCTAGCACCTCATCGGCGGTTACGCCGAGGGCTGCGGCCAAATCGCCAAGTTGGCGCGCACCAGGCTCGGCCGTCCCGCGCTCCCAGTTGTAGACAGTGCTGGGAGTAATCCCCAATCTCACCGCCAACTTTAGTTGAGTAAACCCCGCCGCTTTCCGCAGCTGCTGCAAAGTCTGCATCGACATCCCTTTCATGCGATAGGCAGTCAGTGGCTGCCCGCATACGATCGCCCCCATAGTAATCAACAAATACGTACCTGTCAAATATTGCAATTATACTATGAATATGTTACTATTTACTAGACGGAATAAGGGCCTCACCGACCAGCCCTAGGAAGCGAACGGTGAGGCCACAAGCGCCCTTTCGGGCAAGGAGAACTGTACCATGACCACGTACGCCGAAGCCCCCCGTTTGGTGACACTCCCCAAGAGTGTCGCCACCCACAGCGCCACCGAGCTGGCCTACGCCGGTTGCGACGAGACGACCGGGATCGTCCACTTCACCGCCCCGAGTAGCCATAAGCCCGGCACCCTGAACACCGTCAGCCTCGACACCTACACCGGCCACATCTTCTGCGATTGCACCGGTGCGATGACCAATCACCTCTGCTGGCATTGCTGCTACGTCACCGCCGCGTGGCAGGCGCATCCCGCCGTCGCCGAGGCCCGCGTGCTGATCGGCTCGCGGCTGATCTCGTTCGGCAAGAAGCACGCGCGTCTGGTCGCGACCTACCGCCAGCGGATCGGCCGCGCCGGCGACTACGACGCGGTGCGGCTCCTCGCGGCCCGCTGGGAGTATCGCCAGCGCCAAGCGATCGCCGCGACGCCTTTGGCGGCCTGAGCGATGGGGGGTCATCTTGACCCCCCATGCCGATCGGCCACCACCACCCTCCTACCGACCACCCTACTGTGACTAGACGTTAACTAAGCCGGTCATCTTGACCCCCCATCTCCCGCGAGGCATGGGCGGTCATCTTGACGGGCCATATAGGGGACATACCCCCAAGGAGATCACCAATGACGATCAATGTCCTCATGGCTGCCCTCGTTGCCGAGTTGGAAGCCGACGAGATCCCGATGCCGCTGGCCCAGCGCTTCACCCTGGCGAACGTCTGGGCCGACCTAGCGCGGCTCGCTGGTGAGGAGTTGCCACCCGAGGTGTTGGCGATCGTCGGCCAGGCGCTCGACGTGGCCTACGAACCGGTGCGTCGCGGCGGCTATGCCGATCACGCCATGCAGTTCGCCCCCGCCGACTAGCCGACGATCCCGGCGCGGTGTCCCGCCAGATGCCGCGCCGGTCGATCCCTGGATGGAGTGGCCCGCCGCCTGCCGTTGTGAGACGAAAAGGAGCGCCACCATGAAGCTGCTGACCATCGCCCCGATCGCGGTCACCGTCGAGCTGGATGCCACCGATTGCCTCGTCCTCGCCGACGCGCTGGCCACCTCGATCCATTACGACGCTTGCCCCGATCACAGCCTCGTCAATGCGCTGCGGTCTGCGCTGGAGGCCTGCGCGGTCCTCGCCGCGACCGACACCCTGCGCGACTCTCAGGTGCCCGAGGCGGGGATGCTGGCGCACACGCGGGAGGTCTGGGGGCCGCTCGACGTGCAGAACCCCGGCCTGCCGCGGATGATCCGGCGGCCGCGCTAGCCGACCGTCGAGCACCAGCAATCAAGGTTGCTGGATCCAGCAAGCTGGCGAGTGCCCCCGTGTCCGGTAATCGGACACGGGGGTGTGGCTTGCGGTAGTCGGGCTGTTTTGCCTATCCCAATGCATGGTACGAAATCGGCCAATCCATCGGGCCATTTTGGCCCGATGGGCCTACGGAAGAGGGGGGGCAAACTTTGCCCCCCCTCTGTACGACCCTATTGCTACCGATGGCCTAGCAACAGAACAATAGCCGAGAAGATCCCCTGCTGGGCACCACCCCTCGCGATCGCCCGTGTGTCCAGGTCGTCGCGCACCGGAGCCCTCTGGCGGGCAGGCCGGGGCGCGCTACCGCCCGCCCGGTAGGCGGGTCGGGTCCGCCGCCGGCGGCTCCGGTGCGCCGAGCGCCCCCCCACCGGCGCTGCCGAACGGCACGAAGAGCGCCGTGATCTCGCCGTTGAACATCGTGGCGTCGAAGCTCGAGGTGGGGATGGTCTTCTTCGCCTCGAGCACGAGCGTCCTGGTGCCCGCGCCGGGCACCGCGACGACGGTGGTCGCCGTCCCGCTCTGGTACACGGAGGGCTCCACGGAGGTGACGGAGGTGACGGACGGCGCGCCGCCGGGTCCGGTGTCCCGCAGGCGATATTCGATACTGTTACTCCCGCCGGTGGCGACGCCGAGAAAGCTCAGGCTGCCGGTCACCAGGAGGAAGCCCGCGCCCGGCGCGGCGATCTGGACCTGCGCGACCGGGGTGAACGTGCCCGTCAGGCCGATGGCCCCCTCGTCGGGGTAGACGGTGCCCGTCCCGCGCGCGACGCGCACCAACCCGCTCGGCGCGAGCCCGCCGACCGTGCTCGCGTTGCCCGCAGTGGCGGCGTTCGTCGCCGTCTCCGCGCTGACCGCCGTCTGGGCGGTCTTGGCGTTGGCGACGGGCGGGTTGTCGCCCAGGCCGGCGGTGCGCGCCAGGAACGAGGCCATCTCCTCGCGCGTCACCAGCTCGGTCGGGCAGTAGCTGACGTTCGGGTCGCACCCCCTGGTGATCCCCGCGGTGTAGATTGCCTCGATGTTGGCGTCGTGGACGCCGCCGGTCAGGTCGTTGAACGGGCTGGCGGCGAGGAGCGCGAGGGGCAGGAGCGCCACGAGCAGGGCCACCAGGGCGAGGGGCAGGAACCGGCGGGGGAGGCGGCGGCGGCGCTGCAGGCGCGCCAGATCAGTTTGTAATGTCACCACAGTCGCGCGGAGCTGGGCGAGGTCGTCGGGGCGGGGTTGCTCGGCCATGCGGTACCTCCTCTTCGGTTATAGCCACGATCACGCGAGGGGCGCGGCGTAGCACGCACGCCCGGGCTCAGCGGTAGGCGCGGCGCGACGCGGGCAGGACGAGCAGGACCAGGATCGCCAAGCTGAGGAGCAGGCCGATCGCGACGACGACGCGGAGGGTCGGGGTCGGGGCGAAGAAGACCCCCGGGATCGCGGTTAGCGCGTCGAGAAGGACAGCGATGAAGCCGAGGATGGCGGCCCAGCGCCGACACCGCCACAGGCCGATGGCGGCGACCACCTTGAGGGCGGCGAGCGCGTAGCCGGAGACGAGGATCGCGGCGGGGATGGCATCGCCGTCGCCCTCACCCCCAAACGGAAGCAGGACCCCCAGGGCCACGACGATGAGTAAGGCGATGGCGACGGTCACGGTGGCCGGGCGTGCGGTGGCGACGGGCGTGGTCGGGGCGAGCGGAGTCGCGGTCATGCGGAACCTCCTCTGCAATGATAAAGCCGCTCACGATGTCGAGGTGCCTAGTATGCACCCGGTGCGCGGCGCTGTACACACACGAATCCGCAGACGATCCACACAAGTGCCCACACGTCCCGTCTACCCGGGAACTGATCGCGGAGCACCCCCTACCCGGAGCCGCTACGTAGCGGCTCCGGGCTTTATGCTATGCTGCGCGCATGAATGAGCGTCCCCGGAAGTCCCCGGAAGTACCCCCGGAAGTCGGCCCGGAAGCCCCCGGAAGCCGTTGGCTCACCATGCCCGCGATCGGGGCGTTGCTCGGCATGAGCGAACGAGCTGCACGTGACTGGGTACGGCGCCATAACCTGCCCACACACGGTACACGCCCTGTACGTGTCTCTGAGCAGGTGGTGCTCGCGCAAATGGCCGCTGAGGAGCGTGTCGCCCGGAAGTCCCCGGAAGTTGCCCCGGAAGCTTCTGGAAGTGGCCCGGAAGTCCCCGGGGGTAGGGAGCCAATCGAGGCGGAGTATCGCGTCACCCCCGAAGAGCTTCAAGTCGCGATCGAGCGCACCGGAGCGAAATACATCAACGACTTCACCGGGCTCTACGAGATGATCAATGAGGCTTTGGGGAAGCAGTACGAGGCGCGCCTTGCTGAGCGTGATCTCGCCCTGGCAGCGAAAGACGAGACGATCGCCACCCAGCGCCTCGCGTTGGCGAGCCAAGCCGAGCGCCTTGCCGAGCAACAGGCGGTGATCGCTGAGGCGAGGCGACAGGCCGAGGTGATTGAGGCCGAGTATGCGCGCCGCCGTCAGGAAGATGAGCGTGACCGGCTGGCGGCGGCACAGGCCGCACCAGAAGGCCTAGGAGCGACGGAACCACGCGCCGAGGCACAGGAAGACGCTCTCGGGATATGGGGGCGTCTGGGGCGGTGGTGGCGCGGGTGAGGGGCGGGCGCTCGGGGTCGTCCCTTAAGCCGCGTCCACGCTGTAGGGGTTGTCGATGATGTAGCGCCAGCTCCCGTCGGCCTGGCGGCGGATCACCTCCGAGGACCGCGCCGCCAGCGCGATCGGGCTGCCGTCCGGCCCGGTGCCGTTGACCGTCCACTCCGCGTGCAGCAACACCAGATCGCCAGCCGGGATGACGGTCTTCGTCGTCATGGTGATCGGGCCGTTCAGGGCGAGGAAGCCGCCGAGCGCTCCGCGGATCGCCGCGTGGCCGGTGGCGATCACCCCCGGCTGGGGCGTGATCACCGCGCCCTCTTCGTAGAGTTCCAGCAGGGCGTCGAGGTCCTGGGCGTTGAAGGCGGCGGTGAAGGCTGGGTGCATCTCCTCGGGTGAACGCACGGGCATGATCGTCCTCCTCGTGGCACGCCCGCGCCCCGCACGGCACGGGGCGCGACGCCCCCG
>DATCMP010000363.1:0-6646 GCA_036563365.1 Thermomicrobiales bacterium | reverse complement strand
GGCTACGTCATTTCTATCGGCACTGCCTCACTCACGACTCGCGACCCACGACCCACGACTCAGCCCACCGTCTGCCGTCGTGCAGCGGTGCTCAGGTCGCGCACGGTACGCAGGAGTTCGGCTTCCTCGAACGGCTTGACGAGGTATGACGAGACGCCGAGATCGAACGCTTTGCGCCGGTGCTTCTCACCGGCGCGTGAGGTTAACATGGCGATCGGCAATGCCTGGTGATCGGGATGATTCCGTAGCAGGCTCGTCAGTTCATAGCCATCCATGCGGGGCATCTCAATATCGAGGATCAGCACCTGTGGCCGCGCCCAGGCCAGCATTTCCAGCGCCTCGACACCATCCTTCGCCCCGAGGACCTGCCAGCCATCGCGCTCCAGGGTGCGCGTCAACACGCGACGGACGCTCAACGAGTCATCGACAACCATCGCCACCCGGCCAGCGTTGCCCGACTGCGGCCAGACGGTCGGGGTGATCGGTGCCGGTGCGATGTGCGGCACGCTGCCGCTACGGACGTTCCGCCGCGCGCCGATCAGGTCGAGGATATTGAGGATGAGCACCACCTGGCCGCTCCCGAGGATCGTGGCCCCGGCGACCCCGGCGACCGACTGGAGGTGCCGCCCGAGGCGCTTGACCACGACTTCCTGCTGGCCGACCAGTTCATCGACCACCAGCGCCATCCGCCGATCGGCGTTGCCGACGATCAGGGCACGCGCGCCGGAGGAGAGTTCGGTATCGCCACCGAGATCGAGCGCCCGGTTCAGATAGAGGACCGGGTAAGTCTCGCCGCCGAGGTCGAAGAGTTCGTTGCCGCCGACCGTGCTGACCAATTCCTTGCGGAAGAACGCGACTTGCTCGACCACCGGCAGCGGGATGGCGAAGGTCTGCGCGCCGGAGCGGACGAGCAGCGCGCGGGTCACCGCGAGCATGATCGGCAGGCGGATCGTGAAGGTCGTGCCGACGCCGAGGGTCGAATCGACATCGAGCGAGCCTTTCAGGCGCGTGACGTTGGTACGAACCACGTCGAGGCCGACGCCACGCCCGGAGATGTCGCTGATCGTTGGGCTGGTGCTGAAGCCCGGCAGGAAGATGAGGTCGAGGATCTGTTCGCGCGTCAGGCCGTCGCGGCGGCGGATAATCCCCCGCGCCAGCGCCTTGTCGAGGACCTGTTCGAGGTCGATCCCCGCGCCGTCATCCTGCACGCGGATGACCGCCTCGTTCCCTTCGCGGGCCGCCATCAGCCGGATGGTGCCGCTCTCGGGCTTGCCGCGTTGGCGGCGCAGTTCGGGCGACTCGATCCCGTGATCGGCGGCATTACGGACCAGGTGCAGCAGCGGATCGGTGATCTCTTCCAGCAGCACCTTGTCGATCTCGACCGTCTCGCCCTCGATGAGCAGTTCGGTCGCCCGCCCGCGCCGTGTCGCCACACCACGCACCGCGCGATAGAGCCGCGCGGTGAGGGTGGAGAGCGGCACGAGGCGCACTTCCATCATCCGGTCCTGGAGGTCGGTCGCGATCCGTCCCTGGCGGGAGAGGGTCTGGTCGAAGCTGTCGTAGAGCCCGTTGAACTCGTTGCCGGCGGTATTAATGTCGGCGGCGATCTCGACCAATTCGCGGGAGATGCGGTGTAGTTCGGTGTAGCGGTCCATCTCCAGCGAGTCGAACTCGTCGTAGGCGCGGGCGTTGTCACCGGCGTCCGGGCCGACGAGCGTCAGATGCGGGCGGGTCGGCGACTGCTGGCGATCGGTTTGCGACGACCCGCGTGGGCTCTCGCCACGGAGGAGTTCGGCCACCTCGTAGCGATTCTCCAGCTGCGCGCCGACCCGCCGCAGGCGCTCGACGCTGAGCGCCAACTCGGACGAGGTGCGTCCCAGCCGTTCGAGGTGCTGCTCCTGGCTGGTGCGGTTGATGACGAGTTCGCCGACGAGATTGAGCAGATTGTCGAGGTGCGCGATATCGACGCGCACGCTGCGCGGGGCATTCTCCGCGCGGAACGGCTCTTCCGGCGCGGGGGTCTGCACCACATGATCGTCGCCGCGTTCTGGCATCGCCGCGCCGAGGAAGCTGGCGTAACGTGCCCGCAGCGCATCGGCCCGTGCCGCCTCCTCGCCACGCCCGGCGGTGATCCCGGCGACCAGCGCTTCCAGCGCTTCCGCCGACTCGAAGAAGAGGGTCAGCATCTCGCGCGAGGGCTCGCGGCCGGTATCGTCGAGTACGCCGAACAGGTCCTCGATACTGTGACAGAGGGCCGCCGTGACCGGATACCCCAGCGCGGCCGACGCGCCCTTGAGGGTGTGGACAACGCGCTTCGCCTCGGCGATTTGCGTGCTGTCGGCGGGGTGACGATCGAGCGCGACCAGCGCGCGATTAAAGGCACCCAGATGATCTTCGGCTTCCTGCACGAAGATTTCGAGCAATTCGCCATCGACCAGTTCGTCGATCGTCCCGGCATCGCTCCCGTCAGGCTGCGTATTCGTCGCGGCGTATGTAGGCGCATCGTAGCCCATGCCGAAGTCGTCGTCGCGGCGGGCGATGGCGAGCGACCCGGCCTCGATCTCGGCGGCGAGGCGGCGATAGATCGCCTCCAACGCCGCACCCTCTTCCGCGAAGAGTTGCGGGTCGGCGGCGGCGTCGGCGCTCATCCACCCGACCAGCAGATACGTCCGGTCGATGAAGTCGAGGACCGGACCCGCGGCGGTTAACCCGCGCTCATCGAGGAGATCGAGCAGATGTTCCACCCGCCAAGCGGCGGCACCGAGGCCGGTGAAGCCCATCATATTCGCCGCACCCTTGAGGGTATGGGCGACGCGACGGAGATCCGCCGTGACCACGGCGTCGGCCGGGGCACGGCGCAACTGGCGAGCGGTGGTACCCCATTCGGTCAGCAACTCTTGCGCTTCTTGGAGGAAGACTTCCAGGATCTCTTGATCGAGACCGAAGTTGGAGAGCTCGGTTGATTCGGCGGACGCAACTTCCGCCGCGTCGATCTGGGCGATCGACTGCGGCCCCTCCGGTACCATCGAGGTGAGCGGCGCGACAGCTTCCGGCGCATCGGTCGCCGCGACCGCGCTGTTGGTGCGACCTTGCAGGAACTCCAACGCCGCGTCGCCGTCGAGGGTCAGGAAGGTGTTGATGTCGGCCTCGCTCAGACGAGCGAAGGCCTCCTCGATCTCCGGGGAGATCTCCGGCAGCGCGGCGAAATTCGGGTCGAGATCGTCATCGAGATCATCGAACAGTTCGTCGGAGGCTTCTACCAGGCGGTGCTGCGGCGGCGTGCCGTCCGACTCGTCATCCAGCAGCGCATCGAGGAAGCCGACCTCTTCTTCCTCCGGTTCCATCGCACTCGTCGACAACAGCTCGCTGGTATCGGGGGGCAGCCGGTCGGCGTCGTCGCTAGTTCGCAACAAATCGTCGGTCCCGAGCGCGCCGGTGAACAGGGAACCCGTCCCATGATCGGCGGGCCGATATTCGGTCAAGAGCACGTCATCCACGGGAGCGGATTGCTCTTCGAGGCCGGGAGATTCGCTCGTCACCGTCCCCGGTGTCGCCTCGTCCGCCGCATGGACGAGATTGAGCACCTCATCGTTGGTCTGGGCGATTGCGGCCGAGGATACCGGTGCAGCGCCATCGGCTGCGCCGAGTGAACCGGGCTCGTCAGCACTCGGTGAGAGCGTATTCTCGGTTGCCAAGAGGCGATCGGTGCCAGCGCCGTGCGACGGCAGCGCGGCGTGACGCGCGGCGCGGCGTTTCGGCGGGCTGATCGCCACCGGGGCGATCAGCGCATCCGTCGTCACCGGCGGCGCGCCATGCCCATTCGCCCGTGCGGTCGCGGGCAGATCGCCGGTCGGGCTGACCGGGGCGCTGAGGAGTGCCGAGAGATCGCCGGTATCGCGCGCGGCGATCGCCACATGGTCAACGGCGATCCCGTGGTCGGTGGCGAAGTCGGCCATCTCGCTCATCCGCGACTGCAAGAAGGTCGCCTGCTCACCCTCGTCCAAGTCCATGTAGGCGGCGAGATCAGCAGGGGAGAGGGCCAGCAGCACCGCCTCTTCCAACGCTTCGGCGTCGAGCGCCATCCCGGAGGGCGCGTCGCTCGCGCCGAACAGGTCGCCCTCATCGGCGGCAGCGGCCCCTGCGGAGACGGCGGCCGGGATCGGCTCGACCGGATCGCTGGTCAGCTCAGCCGGGGCGGGCGGCGGGGCTGGGGTATCGAGCGGCATCTCGGGCAGCGCGCCGGTCGCCCCCACTTCGGCAAAGCCCATCGCGTTGTTCGCCGGTGCCAACCCGGCCAACGAGCCGGTTGTGCCCGCTTCGATCGCGTCCGGCGGTGCGGTGAACTCGACCAGCGAACCGGTCGCCCCGACCCCCATCGCCTCGATCATCGCGGTATCGTCGCCGATGTGTGGCAACGCCCCGGTCGTCCCGCGCTCAGGCGAGGACGCCCCCTCGGCAGCGGCGGTGACATCATCGGTCAGCGCACCCGTCGCCCCAAGATCCGGCGCGGCGACCGCGCCAGCGGTGTCAGCCTGTGCTGACGAGAGGACCACATCATCGCCGGATACCGGCTCGACGGCAGCGAGTTGCCCGGTCGCGCCGAGCGGCGCGGTCACGGCCAGTTCGATGAGATTGTCGCTCCCTGGCTCGGCATGGTTCTGCCGCTGGGCGGCGACGGTCGCGATCTCCTCATCGTCGAGGAAAATCCACTCGGTGTTGCCATAGGCGGTCTGGCTCTCGTCCCATCCACCCTTGTTCCAGAGGATCGCCTCTTTTTCGCCCCATTCGATCGGCGCGACCGCATCTTCGGCCACCAGTTGCAGTTCGATCTGCGTCGGCTCGGGGGAGTATTCGACCTCGACCTCGACCTCGACCTCGGCGACCGGCTCGGGTTCCGCTGTTGGCGGCGGCTGCAAGGTGAGCAGGAGATCATCGAGGGCGATCTCCAGCGCGGGGGCTGGCGCAGACTCGGCCTCTTCCACCGTCTGCAACACCTGCTCCAGGAGGCGGTACGAATGATCGAGTCGCTCGCGCCCCCGGTCATCGCCGTTTTCCAGGCCATCGAGCTGCGCTTCGAGGTGCTCGACCATCTGGAGCATCGGCGCACGCGATTCATCGGGTACGCCGCCACGCTCGGCCGCCTGGAACCCTTCGGTCAGCAATTGCGCCAGTTCGGCGAGTTGCCAGGCGGCGGGGATGTCGAGCACCTTCGCCGACCCCGCGAGGGTGACGAGGCTACCGCACGCGGCACCGATCGCCTGGGTATCGCGCGGCATCGCAAAAATGCCATTGACCCCGCGCCGAATGCCGGAGAAGAACGGCTTCACTTCCTCGACAAAACTCGTGATCAAGAGCGCCAGATCGTCGCCGTTAGCGGTGCCGGACATCGTCCCCTCCTCTAGGGTGGTGGGTCAGCTTCATGGTCGTTACATCTGCGGGGGCATCGCCGTGGTGCCGCGCCGCACCGTTCATTACCAGCGGTTCCAGGGACGGCGATAGGCGAGCGCACCGCCGACCCGTGACGGCGTGACACCGGTGCGGATCGGCACCAGCGGCAATTCGGTCGCCCCGATCAGGAGCGCGCCACCGGGCCGCAGGGTGTCGTACAAGCGGTTCAAGACGCGCAATTGCTCATCGCGCCGGAAATAGAAGAGCACGTTCTGGCAGACGATGACATCTTGTGACCCGATCGGCCAGGACTCGCCGCAGAGGTTATGCTGCCGGAACGTGGTCAACAGCCGCACCGCCGCGCCCATCCGCGCCTGTCGCGCGGGCGCATCTTCCTCGACGTAGCGCGTACGCCAGGCGGCTGGTAGGCTTTCGAGGCGACGCAGGTCATAGATCCCCTCACGCGCGCGGTCGATATTCCTGGCGCTCAGATCGCTGCCGAGGATATGCAAGTCCCAAATCGTCGGCAGCGGCACCGTCTCCAAGGCGATCATCGCCAGGGTGTAGGCTTCCTCGCCGGTACTGCACCCCGCACTCCAGAGCGAGAGTTCGCGCCGCCCGCCGCCGGTCTCCCGGCGCGCGATACATTCCGGCAGGATCGACTCCCGCAAGGCCCGAAACGAGGCTTCCTCGCGGAAGAAACGACTCTCGGTGACAACCAGGGCATCGGCGAGCGCGCCCCACTCCTCCGGGTGGGTATCGAGGTAGGCACGATAGGCGGTCGGTTTCGCTAATCCGAGCGACCGCATCCGCGACCATAACCGCTCTTCCAATGAGCGCCGTCGGCCCGCCGGAAAGAATAATCCCAGTTCCGACGCGATCAGGTCGGCCCAGACCTCGGCCTCGGCGGCGGCGAGAGTCAAGGGATTGGCGGACGCTTGCCAGCGCTCACGCCGCGGTGTCGAAACGATCGTCCGGTCACCTTCTCGCATCCCCGTCACCATCCGCTACCTGCCGCGTTTAGTCGGCGACGCCGGCATAGGCGCCATTCCCCTGCCTGACACCAACGGCCGTCAATTCACGCAGATCGTGCGAGGCCGGGGGTTGCGCCGCTGGCTCGGTGCCGAGGCGGAAGGCGGCGACGCTGGCGCGGAGGTCGTCGGCGAGGGCCGCCAGCGCGCCGACCGAGGCCGCCGCCTGCTGCGTCCCCGCCGTCGTCCCGGTGGTGATCCCGCTGATCTCGCCCATCGCCCGCGCG